>NZ_JBEXAC010000001.1:3300000-3599779 GCF_040567655.1 Chitinophaga sp. H8
TATTCTTCTGATCACTCATTACAACAGCTGTACCCAATCCTTTGATAATCTTAACAATATGATGGATATTAATCAAAAAGGACTTATGTACCCGGTAAAACCCTTTATCGGATAACATTTCTTCATACTCTTTCAGTGATTTGGAAATCAGGTGGGATACGTTATTGATGAGCTGTATTTTAGTATAGCTGTCAAAAGCCTCACAATAAATAATATCTTTCAGATCTATCACGTTATACCCATCATTCACCGGGATAACGATTTTGGAAAATGCGTTATCGTTGTTTTTTACATAGTCTTTCAGAATAGATGCCAGTTCATTCAGCCGCCCTTTTTTGCTCTTCTTTACTTTTTCCAGCGCATCCTCCACTTCACTTACCTTAATCGGCTTGAGCAAATAATCCAGCGCAGCAAATTTAATGGCTTGCAGGGCATACTCCTGAAAGGCTGTAATAAAGATTACTTCAAAATTAAGAACGGGAAACATTTCAAGTAACTGAAACCCGTTATGAGGAGGCATCTCAATGTCTAGGAATAAAACGTCTATGGGGTTATTCTTAATCATTTCTGCCGCCTCATTGATATTTTGCGCCTCTCCTACTACTGTAACGTCTTTACAATAGTTTTCCAGGATATTTCGCAGAATATGAATGTTGCGGACCTCATCGTCTACAATCGCAGCTTTAATATTACTCATAACATTTTAACAATGGGAATCAGGATTTCAACCAAGGTACCTTCCTTATTGCCGAAACCAGATTTAAATTTATCAATAATTTCTAACTTTCCAACACTTCCATTAAAAGATTTTATAATCTGCAACCTTTCCTTAATGACACTTAAAGCAGTAGATTCGTGCTTGATCAAGCGGCTGGTCTTAATGCTATTGGAACGATCCCAGCCAATTCCGTCATCATCCACAGAGCAATATAGCAGGTCATCTACCATTTCCATCCTTATTTCCAGGTGTCCGCTTATTGTTTTGGGGGCTAAGCCATGCTTAATAGCATTTTCCACTATAGGCTGTATGATCATAGGTGGAATATATATGGTATAATCTTTTAATTCATCTTCCATTACAAAATGGTAAGTAAAGGAATGTGCAAACCTTATCTTCTCCAACTCCAGGTATCGGGTCAGGAAAGCCACTTCTTCTTCCAGAGATATATACGATTTCCGGGAGTTATTGAGCATCTGACGCATTAAGGTAGCAAAATCCGCCAAAAAGTTAAGTGCCTGCTTTTCTTCCTTCTCCAGAATCAGGTGCTGTACGGAATTCAGGGAGTTAAAGATGAAGTGCGGATTCATCTGATTGGTAAGCGCTTTTGCCTCCAGCTCTGCAATGCGGCGGTTGTACTCGGTTTTCCTTTTCTCGCCCTGTTTAATTCTTTTTACAATAAAGCGCAATACTACCAGGATAAGCAGCACTCCTACCAGGATAAGGATCCCCCTTGCCCACCATTGCTGATACCATTGCGGTAAGATGCTGACATTAATACCTACCGGCACACTCCATCCACTTTTATATTTCCTGGCCCTGACCAGCAGCTTATAACTACCTGGTTGTAAATCGGGGAACGGGATAATATTAGACATGGTGGTTACCCATCCACTGGTCGTATCACCGGAAAAATTATACTGGTATTCCACCATTTCCGGCAAATCAAACACAATAGCGCCAAACTCTGCTTCAAAAGATGATTTACGCTGAAACAGGTGTACAAACTCTTTTCTAGGCAGATAGGTGCTGTCGCCATACCGGACATTGTTCAGGTATACCTTGGGAGGAATCGAGTCTACCGGTAAATTATTGTCTTTAAAGTAGCAGAGCCCGTTAGAGGTGGCTATATACAAAAGCCCCTCCTGGTAATATACTCCCCGGATATCGTCTGACATCAATCCATCATTTGAGGTAATATTCCGGATAATAAACCGGTCTTTTACATCAATCACCGATACTCCCCTGTCGGTAGCAACATATAAGCGTCCGATGCCATCATAATACAATTGCTGACAAATGTCGCTGGCCAGTTTATTGGCAGAGGACATATGTTTTATAACATTGTTGTTGCGCATCACATAGATGCCATGATCACTGGTTCCTATCCACAGGTAGCCATCAATCCATTTAAGGTCCTTAATGCTTTCCTTCAGCCGGCTGTCAGATGTAAGGGGGATCAGTCTGCGAGTAGCATCTGTGCAATAATACAGGCCATTGCTTGTGCCTACGTAATAAGAAGAATCGTCAATACATGCCACCGAAGTAACCAGGGTTTCCACATCACTAATCGCATAATCATCCAGGGTGATGACCTGATTTTTTGCCGCGATCCGGATTTTTCCTGATGGGGAAATATCCATTTCCTTAAACATTTTAATCGCCTTGAGTAAGGTCACTTTTTCTGTGGAAGTATTGAACTGAAACAATGCATTATCTGTGCCTATCAGCAGATTATTGTCTTTATAGGGCAGTATGCTGAGGATGCTATTACGCCCACCGGCCGTATCCAGGGTATATTGGCGGATAGCGCCATTTTTATTGATTGTATTCAGGATGCCCGCATTCTGGCCTACCAGGAGCATATCCGTTTTTTTATCCTTGTAAATACTAAAAATGGAGTGCGAGTAAAGGCCATTGGTATTATCCAGGTAGCTGAAATAGAAATTCTTATAGGGAATGTTATATACCCCATCACCAAAAGTAGTGATCCATATATTGCCGTCCCTGTCTTTTAATAGGGAGGTGATATAGTGATTATCCAGCAGCTTGCTGATCTTCGTTTCTCCTTTGAAATAGTCTTTTATGTAATAAAGTGCCCTTTGTGTTCCTATCCACAGGTTATCATTATCCAGGCAAACGTTGCTGATTTCTTCCTTAATTCCCCAATCTTTCCCATTGAAAAAGCATACAGCATCTTTTGCGGTGTAGCTAAAAAGGGTATTCCGGATAATGACCACAGGATGCTTTCTTATTCTGGCAGCAAACACCTCATCATCTATCGGGGATGTAGGTACGGAAAATATCTTTTGTAGTGGGTTATTAGGGTCATTCAGCGTGGTTAGATGAAAACTGTTCTGCAATGGCCTGAAGATACTGTCATTACGCAGAAAATAAAACAGGTCTGTTTCCAATGCCCCCAGCTTATCATAGGTAGTCTTTTTTCCATTGTACTGAATGATCCTGTTATTGGAGTTCAGGAACCAGGTATGGCCGGCACCATCTTCAAATGCATATTGCATATAATGGCTGCGGCTGTTAAATTCCAGAGACGAATCGTTGTTCTCGTTATGAACATAAAAATTATCGTAGAAGGAGGGCTTACCATTGAGGGTAAAGAACCAGATTTTGTTTTTAGAATCGGTAGCCAGTTTGATGATATCATTATCGGTAAGACCATCCTTTTTAGAATAGTTGCGAAAGCGTTTTCCATCAAACTTGCTGACCCCTGTAGGCGTAGCAAACCATATAAAACCGTCCCTATCCTGGGCAGCAGCGTATACAGTAGCATTGGCCAGGCCATCCTTTACATTATAGTTCCGGATCATGAGGCCCTGGGCACTCACTTGCGGGCTTAAGTAAAAGAAGGCCAGCATCCATAGCAGTATACAGCGGATAATGGACATCAGTTAAAATTAAACGTTAATTGGTTAATTGGTGCATTTGTTTTAAGAAAACCAGTGGCAGGCAATTATTACCCGCCACTAAGCTCCTTTTCACATATTTTTCTACCAAAACCTAGTATGCACGAGCAAACAGGACTCTTTCTTTAGAAGGTTTGCCACTTAAGATACAAACACCTTCTTCCTGTGGGTTGTTCAAAGGAATACAACGGATAGTCGCTTTAGTGCGCTCTTTAATCTGTTCTTCCGTTTCGGCTGTACCGTCCCAATGGGCTGCAATAAAGCCACCTTTTTCATCGAGAAGTTTTTCAAACTCTTCAAATGAATTTGCCGGTGTGATATGTTCCTGCTGGTATGTTTTGGCTTTGTTATACATGCTTTGCTGAATTTCTTCCAGCAGGCTTTGTATACTTGCAGCCAATCCGTCCAGCGGCAGGCTGGATTTTTCTTTTGTATCACGCCGGGCTACTTCCACAGCTTTATTCTCCAGATCCCTGGCACCGATAGCGATACGCACAGGCACCCCTTTCATTTCATATTCTGCAAATTTCCAGCCTGGACGGGAATTATCATTATCATCGTATTTAACACGGATACCAGCAGCTTTCAGTGCCTTCACTATTTCCATCACCTTTTCATCCAGCGCTGCTTTTTGATCCGCGCCTTTGTAGATAGGTACAATCACCACCTGTATCGGTGCAATCCGGGGTGGCAGGATCAAGCCATCGTCATCACTATGTGCCATTACCAGCGCCCCTACCAGACGGGTAGATACCCCCCAGGATGTAGCCCAAACATATTCCAGTTTATTTTCCTTATTGGAGAACTGCACGTCAAAAGCTTTCGCAAAATTCTGGCCAAGAAAATGAGAAGTGCCTGCTTGCAGAGCTTTACCATCCTGCATCAACGCTTCAATACAATAGGTATCAATAGCACCGGCAAACCTTTCAGCAGGAGATTTTACACCCTTAATTACCGGTAAAGCCATATAGTTTTCCGCAAAGTCGGCATATACTTCCAGCATCTGCCTCGTTTCTGCAATCGCTTCTTCAGCAGTAGCATGGGCAGTGTGGCCTTCCTGCCAGAGAAATTCAGCTGTACGCAAAAACAGGCGTGTACGCATTTCCCAGCGTACCACGTTGGCCCATTGGTTAATCAGCAGGGGCAGATCGCGGTAAGACTGAATCCAGTCTTTATAAGTATTCCAGATAATCGTTTCAGAAGTGGGACGAACAATCAGTTCCTCTTCCAATCTGGCTTCAGGGTCTACTACAATTCCTCCACCATTAGGATCATTCATCAAACGGTAATGCGTAACTACAGCACATTCTTTTGCAAACCCTTCTACGTGGGCCGCTTCCTTACTTAAAAAGCTTTTCGGGATAAAGAGTGGAAAATAAGCGTTCTGGTGACCGGTTTCCTTAAACTTGCTATCCAATACATCACGCATGCCTTCCCACAAGGCAAAACCATATGGCTTAATTACCATACATCCCCGTACGGCAGAATAATCTGCCAGGCCACCTTTCAAAACCAGGTCGTTATACCACTTAGAATAATCTTCCGAACGGGCTGTAATCTCTTTACTCATAACTGAAAATACTTATTTATATACTTTTGTCTTATAATGCTGTTAACTTATCTAGTTGGGCAAATTTTACCGCTCCAAGATATTATAATATGGCTTAATTTTTGTAATTTAATATAAAAAGAAAAGCTCACAAACCTACATGAAAAACATAAACAGGCAAACAACCCGTTAAAATTATATTAGAATTGCATGTTATTGTAACTTTCTGGAGGTTAAATCCGTTAAAAAAGAGTAAATTTACTATATATTTCAGCCTAAAAAATCATAATAAATGAAAACGATATTATATACAGCAGTGGCGGGGGTGCTTATGTTAAGCAGCTGTACTACTGCGTATCAAACCGCACATACGCCGGATGATGTATATTATTCCCCGCGTGCCCAGCGGACCTATGCCGCAGCTAATAACAACGATCAACGCAGCTACGATAACCAGGAAACATATACCTCCACAGACGACAGTGTGGAAGATGGGAATTATGTGACTTACCAGGATGAGGATCAGGGAGATTATTCCCGCCGGATAGACCGGTTCAGGAATAACTATACCGGTTCTTACTGGGGGGATGATGGATATGGTTCCAATGTCTATGTAAATAATTATTATGGTGCTGGCGGATGGGGATACGGCATGATGAATCCTTACTGGGGTTCTTCCTGGGGATATCCTTATGGCAGCTATTGGGGTAATTCCATCAGCATCAGCTTAGGCTGGGGATGGGGTGGCTACAGACCATGGGCTTATGGCGGTGGCTGGGGATATAATCCCTGGTACGGCAGTGGATGGTATGGTGGCTATCCATACTATGGCGGTGGCTGGTACGGTGGTGGACACTATGGCTATGGTTATGGCAATGGATGGTATGGCGGTGGTTACTATAAACCACGTCCTTCTAATTCCTATGGCCCCGGCGGTTCTACCAATTCCCGTGTATACGGCCGTGGCAGCAGCTATACACCAAGAACAGGTACCGGTAATGGCAATGCACCGGTAAGGGTTTTCAACAACGCTAATCCTAATGCAGGTAATAACGGAGGCAACTACACTCCTTCCCGTAATACACCAAGGAGAGTATTCAATACTTCCCCTTCAGAAAGGCCGGTAATCAATCCAGGCAATAATGGTGGTAACAGCGGTGGTAACCGTGCACCTATCAGAACATTTGAGCGGAGCAGTCAGCCCAGCAGGCCTGCCTACAATCCTCCGCCTCAGCAAAGCGCCCCTACCAGAAGCTTCCCTAGCAGTTCCGGTTCTTCCGGTAGCTCTTCAGGAGGTTCAGGTGGCGGTACTCCTACCAGATCATTTCCGAGAGGCGGCAGATAAATTTTTTTGATATACCCCGGGCCTCCAACCCGGGGTATTTTATACGCATTTCCTAAATAATAACTGTTTATAAGATGAATAAAAAGATCACAGGTCTTTTATTGGCGCTCAGCATTGGTATTTCAGTACAGGTATTTGCACAAGATGAAACGGATGCACTAAGATACAGCCGTACTACACCAGGTGGAACTGCCCGCGCACAAGCTATTGGTGGTGCAATGGGATCACTTGGAGGAGATTATTCTGCAGCGCATGTAAACCCTGCGGGGCTTGGTTTTTTCCGGACAAACGAATTCGTCATTTCTCCTGGTTATTATTTTATTAACAGCAGTGCCACCTACCGTGGCAGCACTACCCCTGATGAGTCCAGGTCGGGCATGCAACTGCCTAATATAGGGGTGGTATTTGGTATGCCTACTCCTACTAAGTCGGCCTGGAAAAACTTCAGTGTATCCCTGGGCTATAACAGGGTGGCCAATTTCAATAATAAACAATTTACAAAGGCGAATAACAACGAGCATTCCCTGACAGAACGTTGGCTGGAAGACCTTGCTTTTAACAATGTACCTTACGACAGGGCTGGTAAAGACTATCCCCTGGGGGCTTCCCTTGCGTTTAATACCTTCCTGGTAGACACGGCACTGAGTAATGGAGCTCCCAATGGGTATAAAACCCGGGTAAATCCCAGAACAGGCTTATTGCAACAGGACCGTCTAGAAGAAAAGGGTGGCATGGATGAATTTGCTATAGGTTTTGCCGGCAACTATATGGACAGACTTTATATTGGTGGTAGTATCAATATCTCCAATATTCACTATGAAAGTCACCGGGAATATGCCGAAGATGATATCAGCGGCAATAACAGTAATGAATTTGATTTCTTTGAATTGATCTCCGACCGTAAAACAGATGGTCTGGGTGTGAATATAAAACTGGGTGCTATTTATGCAGCTACCAGCAACCTTCGTATAGGTGCAGCCTTTCATACCCCCACCTGGTATAATATGAAAGATGTAAGCAGTGCCGGATTGCTGGTGAACACGGAAAACTTTGTTTCTCCGGTAACTGGCAAAAACGAGAACTACCAGACTACCGGCGATGTAATTGAGGATGGTGGCCCTGTAGAATTTGAGTACAGTTACCGTACACCGTTGAAAGCATTAGGTAGTGTATCTTATATTTTTGGTACTAACCCAGACATCAGCAAACAGCACGGATTTATTACTGCGGATGTGGAATATGTAAATTATGCCACCAGCAAATACAAATATAAAGGATCGGCAGAAATACAGGACCAGGGCAAGGCGATGAATGCCTCTATCAGCAACCTGTATAAAAGCACGGTGAATGTACGTATAGGCGGTGAATTGAAATTTACCACGCTGGCAGTAAGAGGTGGGTTTGCCTACTATGGTGACCCTTACCAGCATGCCAGTGTAGATGCCAGTGTTAAAAAAATCAGTGGTGGTGTAGGATATCGTAACAGGGGTTTCTTTGTAGATCTTACCTACGTGCACACCCTGGCCAATGATGAATACTACCCATATTTTTTAGCACAGGACGATGGCATGCCTGTTAAGCCAGCTGCAATAGACCGTTCCGGCGGTGCAGTAGTAGCCACTATCGGTTTTAAATTCTGATTTATCAACTGTTAATAGAAAAAGAAGGCTGTCTGAAATATCATCAGACAGCCTTCTTTTTTATAGTAAGTATGACGATTATTCTGCCACTGCCCTGTTCAGGTGAGCCATAATCCCTGCAGCATCCCTTGCGTCAAACCAAACGATATCCGGGTCTTTACGAAACCAGGTTAACTGTCTTTTGGCATATTGGCGGGTATGTACTTTAATCGCTTCTACAGCAGCATCCAGGCTAAGTTTACCATCCAGGTAATCAAATATTTCCTGATATCCTACCGTGCGTAAAGCATTGTGTTCCCGATAAGGCAAAACTGATTTTACTTCTTCCACCAGTCCGGCAGCCATCATTTGATCCACCCGCCGGTTGATATGGTGATGTAAAAATTCTTTGGGTAATGTAATACCTACTTTAACAATATTGAAGTCCCTTTTGGTGCGACCGGCAGAACGGAAGGTAGTAATCGATTGTCCCGTAGCTTCCAGGATTTCCAATGCTCTTAGCAATCGTTGTGGATTTTGCGTTTCCGCTGTAGCATAAAACACCGGATCACGTTGTACCAGCTGTTGCTGCAGCCAGGATAGCCCATGTGCTTCATATTGAGCATTCAGTGCATCGCGGATACCTGGAGGTACCGCAGGCATATCATCTATGCCTTCGCAAAAAGCGCGGATATACAGTCCTGTACCACCGCACATCACGGCAACATCCTGCTGCGAAAAGATTGCTGCGGCATACTGCAAGGCCAGCTTTTCAAATATGCCCGCACTTACTTCTGTCGTTATAGCATGAGAATCTATAAAATAATGCGGTACTTCCTGCAATTCCTGAAGTGAGGGTTTGGCAGTACCTATAGATATTTCCTTAAAACACTGGCGGGAATCGGCGGAGATCACTGCGGTATTAAACTGTTCGGCTATACGTATAGCCAGCGCAGTTTTACCTGAGGCAGTAGGCCCCGCTAATACAATCATTGTTTTTTTGTTCACTAAAACATATTTTCTTCCTCCGTACCGAACTCTTCCGCCTCTTCATTATCATTGCCACCGGCACCATCCTCCCCTTCTTCCCCAAATCCATCTTCTGCCATACCTTCTTTATTCAGGTCATATTTCTCTTCCATTTCCACCAGCTTATCCCCTACCAGTCCTTTAGTACCATATTGGCTCGGCGCCAGTCCTTCTTTACGCATGCAAACAGGGTAGGTAATTTTTGCATTTTCATCTTTGGATACGCCAATCAATTCTACCAGGAAAGACCAGTTTTTAGCAAAATCATAGAGATAAATAAACTTCTGGTTAGGATCCTTTACTGCCGCAGCAATCATTGTATCCGCCATTAATAATGGCTCTGCCTTACGGGGTTGTTTATCATGTTCCAGTATGATTTCCCTGCCCCGCTGCCAGTTATCATTGCTGCGGAAAAACGTGGCCTTATGTTTATTATCAAATTCAAAAGACAACAATATTGCTTGATGAAATTGTAGAAAAGTCTGGTTAGGTTTAATGGCAATGTCTCTGTAAACACTTTCATCTTCTTCCCAGTATACTCTGAATTTCAAAACCGGCATGACAATTTGGTTATAAGTTTATAAATATCTGAATATCTCTGTGTTTTATCTAAAGCGCAAACTACAGCGATTGATTTATTATTCCTTCAATTATGTAAAATTACCACTTTTATTTAACTGGGGTCAGATTGAATGCTTTGGCTTTTTCCAGCATAAAAGCATACGCTGCCTCGTAGGTATTGGCAATTTCCCCATCCAGAATGGCTTCCCGGATAGCATTTTTAAGATCTCCCACCTGACGGCAGGGAGATAACCCGAAAGTTTCCATGATCAGTTCTCCGGTTACCGGAGGTTGCCAATTGCGTATACGGTCACTTTCTTCCACCTCTTTCAACCGCTGGCGCACCAGTTCAAAATTCTCCAGGTAACGCTTTACTTTCGCTTTATTTTTAGAGGTAATATCTGCCTCACACAGCATCATCAGTGCATCTATATCATCTCCCGCATCAAACAGCAGCCTGCGTATGGCCGAATCTGTTATATTTTCTTTCGTAAGTCCGATTGGGCGCAGGTGCAATTCTACCAATTTTTTTACCAGGCGCATCTTTTCGTGCTGTGGTAATTTTAGTCTGGCAAAAATACGCGGCACCATTTTACCCCCCACCGCATCATGCCCGTGAAATGTCCAGCCATGTCCGGGCTCAAATTTTTTGGTAGCGGGCTTGCCAATGTCATGCAGGAGTGCCGCCCAGCGCAACCATAAATCATGTGTATTGCGGGCAATATTATCTATTACCTGCAGGGTATGATAAAAGTTATCCTTGTGTCCTTTTCCATCCTGGGTTTCCACACCTACCAGGTCAATCATCTGCGGGAAAATAATTTTCAGCAAGCCCCCTTTATATAATAAGTCCAGCCCTACCGAAGGTTTGGCGGAAAGCATTATTTTATTGAGTTCATCCGTAATACGTTCCTGGGAAATAATTTTAATCCGCTCCGCATTTTCCTGTATTGCTGTAAATGCCGGTTCACTGATATTAAACTGGAGCTGGGAAGCAAAGCGGATAGCCCGCATCATACGCAATGGATCATCACTAAATGTTTGTGCCGGTTCCAGTGGTGTACGGATTATTTTTTGTTCCAGGTCGGCCAGTCCGTTAAAAGGATCAAGCAACGTGCCATAATCGTCATCATTGAGGCTGATAGCCAGTGCATTGATCGTAAAATCACGGCGCAACTGGTCATCCCGCAGCGTACCGGCCATTACCTCCGGATTCCGGGAATGCTGCCGGTAGCTTTCTTTACGGGCCCCTACAAATTCAATTTCGAGGTCATTCCACTTTATCTGTGCAGTACCGTAGGTTTTAAAAAAGTTTACCGGCACCTGTTCACCCAGACTTTCTGCCACCGCATGTGCCAGGGCAATACCATCCCCTACACACACCACATCCATATCTTTCGTTCTCCGTTCCAGTAGTTTGTCGCGCACAAAGCCGCCAATCAGGTAGGCAGGCACACCCAGGCCTTGGGCAGCCAACGCTATCTTTTCCAACACTTTCCTTTCCTGCAAAGTACAGGGGATGTCAATCGGCTTTTTGCTGATCATATATAAAAAATACGCTTTATTGTTATGCTTTGGAGGCGCAAAAGTAACAGAATTTTAATAATTAGCTTTTGGCAATTCCCATTTGCATACAGGTACTCCTTCCGGGCTAGTCCCGGATGATATCCAGGGACCCGTCCTGTCTTATTCTGACGATCCTTGAAGCGGTATGCGCAGCCGCTTCCGATTGCCGGTATTCCACAATATAATCCACACCATTACGTATAGCCGGCGCCACCTCTTTAAACATACCCGGCGCCGGCTGCCCACTGATATTGGCCGAAGTGGATACCAATGGTTTACGTAACCGTTTTATCAGATGGCGGCAAAAAGGTTCCTTTACAATCCGGATAGCGATACTCCCATCCTCATTGATCACATTGGGCGCAAATCCCAATGCCCCTTCATAAATAACTGTTGTGGGTCGTTCAAATCCGGCAATAATATCAGCCAGCCCCGGATGCGGATGAGCTACATACTGCAGCAGGTCTCTTACATCAGCCAACAATACCACCAGGCTCTTACTTTCGCTCCTTTCCTTCAGGGCAAATATTTTACTAACTGCCGCTTCATCTGTAGCATCACATCCGATCCCCCAGATAGTATCTGTGGGATACAAAATCAGCCCTCCTGTTCTAAGCACCTGCAAAGAAGCGGTGATGTCCTTTTCAAACGCGTCCATACTAATTTATAAATGGTTTTATGTTCTTCCAACTGCTTCATACACCTGCATGACCCCTGCTGCACATTTTTCCGGTGTAAAATGCTGTGCATGTGCCCATCCTTTCTCTTTCATCGTATTAACCAGGGCAGTATCCGTAGCCACCCGTTGCATAGCCGCTGCCAGTGTTTCAGGCTGGAGCGGGTCTATATACAAAGCAGCATCCCCGCCCGTTTCGCCAAAGCAAGAGCCCTGGGAAGTAATCACCGGGGTAAGGCTGCACAAAGCTTCCAGAATAGGAATCCCAAATCCTTCAAAAACAGAAGGATATAACAATGCAGTAGCTCCCTGGTATAATACAGGCACTTCAGTAAAATCCAACCGGGCTTGTTCATTCAACCATATTACCTGTTGTTCCAGGCCATTTGCCGCAATGAACTCCTTCACTTTCTTTTTATAGCTACTTCCATTTCCCAGGATCACCAGGGGAATAGACAGGGTGCCCTGCAGCAATTGCATGGCTTTTACCACGCCCAGCAGGTTTTTACGCTCAATTACCGAGCCTACATACAGAAAATACCTGTGGGGCAGGTTATACTTAGCCCGGAGCTGCGCCAGCTCTACGGGGCTATGATGGATACTGAAAGCAGGATCACAGCTCTGGTATGCCACCGCTATTTTTTCGGCAGGTATCTGATAATAAGTAATAATATCCTGCTTGGTCTGCTCACTGATCGCTATAATCCTGTCGGCATGGCGACAGGCGTACCTGGCCTTGCGGCGATAGGTAAAGACATCTATAGGATTGTATTGTCCCGGATACCGTTCAAAGATCAGATCGTGCATTGTGACCACGCTTTTCACCCCACTTTCATGGATGCCAAAAGGAATTTCGTGGCTCAGGCCGTGATAGAGGTCTATTTTATACTCCTGCAGCTCCTTTACCACATATTTGCTTCTCCAGGCGGATTTAAACCAGCGGTGTACTATTTTTTCAGGTACCACCACCCTGGCAGGCGCAGCTGGCAGGAACATCGATGTTTGCTTGGGCGCAAACAGGTACCAGCTATGTGCAGGATAGCCTTTGACGAGCGACTGGATAAGGGTGCGGCTGTAATTACCCAGTCCTGTATTATTCTGGAATGCCCGTTTGGCATCAAATGCGATATTCATTGTTGTATAACAGCAGTTGAATCTGGTATATATAATAATGGCGCAAGATAACCATATAACAATTGAACAATACGTATTATGTTTGCAAAAACTTAAAAAATGGATTTACAACAACAAATACTGGCTGCCTGGAACGACCGCAAACTGTTGCAGGAAACGCAGTACACAGATGCGGTAAAGGCGGTCATTGAAGCAGTAGACAAAGGTAATTTAAGAGTGGCAGCGCCCACTGGTACCGGCTGGCAGGTAAATGAATGGGTAAAACAGGCTATCCTGATGTATTTTTCCATACAGCCTATGGAAACCATGGACCTCCCTCCATTTGAGTTCTACGATAAAATGAAGCTGAAAACTAATTATAAGGACCTTTGTGTACGTGTAGTACCGCATGCAGTAGCCCGCTATGGCGCTTATCTGGCCAAAGGCGTGATATTAATGCCTTCGTATGTAAACATTGGTGCTTATGTAGATGAAGGTACCATGGTAGATACCTGGGCTACCGTAGGCTCCTGTGCACAAATTGGAAAAAATGTGCACCTGAGTGGTGGTGTAGGTATTGGTGGTGTACTGGAACCATTGCAAGCCAGTCCGGTAATTATTGAAGATGGTTGTTTTATTGGCTCCCGCTGTATTGTAGTAGAAGGAGTAAGAGTAGAAAAAGAAGCCGTATTGGGTGCAAATGTGGTATTGACCCAATCTACCAAGATCATAGATGTAAGCGGCAGCACACCCGTAGAGTACAAAGGTTATGTACCTGCCCGCAGCGTGGTAATTCCAGGTACTTATACCAAAAAATTCCCTGCCGGAGAATATCAGGTATCCTGTGCCCTGATCATCGGACAAAGAAAAGCATCTACAGACCTTAAAACAAGTCTGAATGACACTTTACGTGAGTTCAGCATATCTGTATAAACACACTCATGGTAGATAGTTAACGACGATAACACGTTGACTATCTACCATAAAATAAAAAAATCTCTCTTTTTTCTAAGTAGAAAATTTGGAATTTTTAAAAAAGCACTTACATTTGCACTCCCTAACACGGACATGATGCCCAGATGGCGAAATTGGTAGACGCACTGTGTTCAGGTCGCAGCGCCGGCAACGGTGTGCTGGTTCGAATCCAGTTCTGGGCACCTGAAAAAAGGCTTGTAAGATTACTTACAAGCCTTTTTTGTTTTACTATCTTTCCTGTTTCTATCCTTATTTCCTCTTACGAATTTGACCTACTTCGCCGCATGCATGGACTGGTACTTTTTCGGCGTCAGGTTGGTAATAGACTTAAATTGCTGGTTAAAATTAGACAGATTTTGAAAGCCGCTCTGGTAACAAACTTCTGCTACCGACATTTTTTCATTGATCAATAACTTGCAGGCATACCCGATTTTCATTTCAATCACAAACTGGGTGTAGGGTTTGCGGGTGCGCCCCTTGAAATACCGACTAAATGCAGTTGGGCTCATATGGGCAACTGATGCTGCTTTGGATAAACTTACATCTTCCTGAAAATTATTCATGATATACTCATAGACCCGTTTCAATCTGTCTGAGTCTGTATAGTTAATCGAATTGGTAAACCCTTCAGAAGATAATACATCCAGGTTTTCATACTCAGAAAGTACTTTCAGAATAAGTAACAAATCCAATACGCGATCGACACCAGTTGTAGTTTCAATACGTTTCATCAACGTTGCCACCTGATCTGCAACAACACCTTCGATTTTGATCCCCCGCCTCGATCGCTCTAATAAGTTTTTTATTTTATGCATTTCAGGCAAGTCAAAAAACGGCGCTCCCAAAAAATTCTCAAGAAAATGAATTACCAGCGCCTCTGATTTCCCCTGAGCATTAGGCTCATCGTTACGCCAGGTATGTGGAAGATTTTTACCGATAAATACCAGGTCGCCAGCCTTGAACCGTTCTATATGATCCCCTACCATTCTGCTCCCGGTACTTTCTTCAATAAGTGTCAACTCATATTCATCATGAAAATGCCAGATGCCTGGAAACCGGTCGGCATAACAATACCGGTTAATAGAAAAGGACGCCTTTTGAGGCACGTTCACCTTGATAAGAAGTGGCTGCATACTGTAAATTAAATCCCAATATAAAGCAATAAATCAAAGTGAAAAAAAGCAGCCACAGGTTATAAAGTTAATCTGTCGCTTTCGGCTGACATATTATTTTTTTGCATAAACAATGAGGGCAAGGCCGATAAAATAAAATATAAACATTGCATATAATAATCTATTGGTCCCTGTCGGTGCTTGCCTGAATTCTTTCCATACAAACACACCCCATATAGCAGCAATCATGGCATTACCCTGGCCCAGGCCAAATGAAATAGCAAAACCTGCCTGTCCGGCGGAAAGGATACTGAATACCAGCCCTCCTCCCCATATCGCACCACCAAGTACCCCCATAAGATGATCCTTATATATACCTTTGAAATAACGGGCATAACCAACAGCGGTCCCCTTCACTGGCCGGCGCATCAGGATAGTATTTAAGAAAAAATTACTTAGCAACACCCCCAAGCTGAATAATACCGTAGCCGTATAAGGCCCCACTTTACCATCCTGCGGATGTGTAAAATCAGTATACATAGCTGCTGCAATAAAACGATAGAAAAAACCAAACAATATACCAGCAATGAGTGATAACAGGATTCCCTTAATAGAAAATTCATTTTTAGTATTAGACAGGCGTTTATAAGCGATTGCCGAAAGCACAATGGCTACCGTCACCATTAACACCCCTGCAAATAAGTAAGTAGTATTACCCTGTGGCATTGCGATATAATTGGTAACCACCCCCAACACCAATCCAAAGCCCGCTCCCACCGGAAACGCCACCGACATACCCGCTACCGCTATTGCCGCTACAAACAAAATATTCGCTGCATTAAAAATAACACCTCCTGTAATGGCCGATAATATACTTTCTGTTGAAGCCTGTTTAATGTCTTCTGTAAAAGATAAGCCACTGTCACCTATCGTCCCCAGTGTCAAAGCAAACAACAATGTCACCAAAACAATACCCAGCACATAGTCCCAATAAAATAATTCAAAACGCCAGCCATTACTAACGAGCTTTTGCATATTGGGCCAGCTTCCCCAACATATCATAGTTAAGACAGATAAAACAACAGCCAGGGAATAAGTATCTACTGTAAACATGACAACTAATTTTGGTTCGGTAATTTGGGTACCAACAGGCTATACTACCCTATTATTAACAACCCCACCAATCAACCCCCTCACCAATTCTTCTGCCGCCATACGTTGAAGCGTAGGCACACTACGTTCACTGTACCAGGCCGTGTGAGAAGAGAGGATTACATTATCGCAATTACGCAAAGGGTGAGTAGCAGGCAGAGGTTCTTGCTCAAAAACATCCAGGCCGGCAGCCATACCCCCCTGCTGCAACCGCACCGCTAATGCCTCTGTGTCAATCAACCCGCCACGCGAAGTATTTACGAGTATAGCGCCTTTTTTAAGGCGATTTAACACCGTTGCATTTATCAGATGATGTGTTTGAGGAGTAAGTGGCGAGTGAAGCGAAATAATATCTGCCGTTTCTATTACCTCATCAAAACCAGCATGCTGCACGCCCTGCGCCAACATCATTTCCGCCGGTACAAAGGGGTCAAAAGCCATCTTTTTAAAACCCAAAGCCACTACTCTTTTTAAAACCTCACGGGCTATCCTGCCGAAGCCGATTGTTGCAAAACTCATTTCATAAAAAGGTAGCGCAGGCTGAGGAGGAATAATTTTCCATTCTCCGCTTATAGTGCGCTGGTGCGTGGTAGTGAGCTGCCTGGCTAAAGCAAGTGCCAGGGCCACTGTATGGTCCGCTACTTCCGCGATACAGTAGTCAGGCACATTACATACCACAATCCCTCTCTTCTTAGCTGCTTCCAGGTCAATGTTATCTACACCAATACCATAACGTACGATTAAACGGCATTGCGGTAAGCCATCCATCACCTCAGCTGTAACCGGTGCCCACTGCACCAGTAGGGCCACGGCTCCGGCTCCATATTGCAACACATCTTCAGCTGTTTTGCATTGTGCTGTTTCCAGCAAAAAACCAGCAGCTGTAATTATTTCTCTCTCCTGGCTTACATTGTTAAAGCCATAATCTGTAATCAATACTTTCTGCATACAAACGTTTTATTCAAATACTATCACTGATTTTATATGATTGTCCACCGCATCCATCATATCAAAAAAAGCCTCGCGGCCACGATCCAATGGATAATAATGCACCCATGAACCCACATCCACCTTACCGGAAATGATCAAGGCCAGCGCCTCCTGCATATCGTTTTGTGTAGCTGCATAACTGCCCATCACAGCTTTTTCATTCAGGACAATATCATAACTCAGCAATGACTTGCTATTATTGTACAATCCTATCATCATTAATGTGCCTCCTGGTTTCACCATCTCCAGCCCCTGCTGGTTGGTTTGCGAAGCCCCCACGGCATCTATTACCAAATCAATGGGCGCACCACCAGTAATCTTTTTTATGGCAGCCACCAGCTCCTCAGTTCCGGGATTGACCACCCCTGCTACCCCCATTCTTTTTGCCACCTCCAATCGTTCTTGTCTGATATCGACTACAATGCCGGCAACTCCACGCAATGCTTTAAACGCCTGTTGGGCAGTTAAGCCAATAGGGCCAGCACCAATTATCACAATATTCTTAAGCGGCAGGTGTTGTGTCAATCTCACCAGATGCACCCCATTAGCCAGTGGTTCTGTAATACATGCTAAACGGGGGGCCACTCCCACTGGCAAACTAAGCAGTACGGCAGCCGGTACATTTACATAGGCACCGAAAGCGCCATTACGGTGCATGCCAAAAACCTGGCGATGACTGCATAAATTCGTTTTGCCCTCTCTGCAACTTTCACAATTGCCGCAGGATATTACTGAATTGCTGACTACAGCATCACCGGCTTTCCAGTCTTTCACAGCCGTTCCCACTGTTTCAATTACACCGCAAAACTCATGACCCATAATAAGAGGAGGTACGCGCCGGAGACTTCTGGTTTTAAATGTCTCCAATTCACTGCCGCAAATTCCGCAAGCTTTTACCTTTACCAACACTTCATCTGGCTGGCATTCCGGTACCGGTAAATCAGTCAATAACAACTCATCATGAGCTGGATAATACAATGCTTTCATGCTACTATTAATGGTATTTTCAGGCAATACAATCTCTGGCCCTCCAAAGGAGGGCAATGACGCCTCTTATGTTTTTAATCCGATTTTTAGATTCCTGTTATCCCCTTTAGCTATCCACCCTGGCTATTGCTCTGATGGGTGAACCGTCCCTGCCTTTAAAATTCAGGGGAAAACCCATAAATGTAAATTGGTCGGGTACTTTATCCAGGTTAGCCAAACTTTCTACTACTACAATCTCCGCAGGTAAAAGAATGTGGTGCAGTTCGTACCAATCCTTACCAGGTGTGGGCATATCCATTCCAAGCAGCCTGATTTTTTTACTTACCAGGAATTTTGCTGCTTCTTGTGTTAAAGACGGGAAGTCTGAAAAAAAATAGTCTTTGCCAAAATGTTTATGCCAGCCGGTTTCAAATATTATTTTGGCCGCTGGCAATAGTTGTGCCTCATAAGGCATAAAATCTTCTACTGTAATCTCCTCATTGGCTTTTTTGGGAATTCTCAATAAATGAGTAGGTCCATAAAACCAATCCAGTGGCATTTGATCAATGGTTTTTCCATCATCCAGAAAATGATACATGGCATCCAGATGAGTACCCTGATGTGAACCAATAGATATTTGTGTAATGTTATATTTCAGTGTTTGGGTATTGCCATGCGGTATAATACTCAATTTGGGATCACTCGGAAAAGTTTGTTGTCCGTGTTCGAGTGGATGAGATAAATCAATCAATTGCATACAAAAATGTTTTTTGAGATTATTTTGCCAGGTAACCACCATCTACCAGCAGATCACTCCCTGTAATAAAGGAAGCATCATCGCTGGCCAGGAATGCAGCAGCGGCAGCTACCTCTTCCACCCTGCCCTGCCGGTTGAGCAAATGCATAGCAGCAGCCCGTTTATTTTCTTCTTCCACATCCAGACCGAGTTTTTCACAGGAGTTAATAAACGCCTGCGTATAAATATAACCTGGGCACAGTGTATTTACTCTTATACCATCTGGCGCCAGATCCTGTGCCCAACATTTGGTTAGCCCCCTGATCGCAAACTTCGTAGCATTGTAGGTAGCAAAATTTGATTGCCCGACAAAGCCACTTACCGACGAAAAATTAATGATACTGCCGCCACCGTTGCTACGCATCTGCGGCACAATGTATTTTGCCATTAGTGAGGTCCCTCCAATGTTTACAGCATTGATAGTGGCCCAATCAGCAGCAGTAGCTTCCACCCCTTTAAAAATAAAGCAGGCTGCTGTGTTTACCAGTATGTGTACATTACCCACCTGCGCTGCAATACCTTCACAAGCCTTTTCCACTGCCGCCTCATTGCTTATATCAAGCTGAACAAAGTGAGCATGGATTAGCCCAGCCTTTCCTTCCATGTCGGGTTGCAGATCTACCAATACCACGCGACACCCCTCTTCATGGAGGCGCTGAGCTGTTGCATACCCCAGATCTCCAAGGCCCCCTGTAATAACAGCAATTTTATTTGTAAGTCCTTTCATATAGTTGCTATTTAAACCTCCAAATGGTGCAAACTCATTGGAATGCCGAATACTACTTTATATTAATTGTGTACTTACCTGCATTAACCTGCAAGGTAACGGTTTCATTATCCCATTTCCATCCATCCAGCTTCCTTCCATTCATCCAGATTTTTGAATTGGATCTGGCAGGAAGAATTACTTTGGCCTGGGTATTGACAGGTATCTCAATATCGATTGAAAACATGTTCTGTTTAAGTTCCCAATTACTCTTAATCCAACCATAAGGTGAATGGAAGCTGCCGCTAGCCGAAGTAATTGCACCAACCACCTGTGGCTGAATAATAATATTTTTAAATGCCACGGACTGTTTATCCTGTCTGATACCCGCAATACCTTCGTAAAACCATTCCAATATGTGCCCCATGGCTAGTTGGTTTTGAGAAGCCTTCCCGTCCCAGGTTTCGATCAATGCAGTGGCACCTAAGTTTAGCTGATAGGCATAACCCGGAACATCGCCGCGCTTTGTAATATTATATAACACTTCGGGGTGATTGTTTTCATATAGGGCTTTTACCAAAAACCTGTGGCCCACATCTCCTGCGGTAATCCTGTTACCATCTATGGATTCAATTTGATGAATCAGGTTATCCAATACTTCTTTTTTATTCTTCTCATCCACCATACCCAGACTCAAGGGCATCGCCATTGCAGTTTGACTACCGGTAGCATATATCTTCTTTTCCTCATTAAAGAATTTGTGATTAAAGGATTGCTTAATACTGTCTGACAATTGCTGATAAAAGCTTGCATCCTGTTTTTCACCGATAATAGCAGCCATTGTACCAAGAGCGGCTATAGCTTTATAGTAATAGGCCGTAGCTGTAAGACCTTTAGGTGTTACATTGCCCACATCCAGCCAGTCTCCCAGGCCATACAATAACAAGTGGTTCTCCGCCTTTGTTTGTAAATATTGTGCATAGGCGCGCATCATGGGGTATGCGTTGCGAATAATAGCGGTATCCCCATAACAGCTATATAAAAACCATAAATCGAGCATACCGGTAGTACCCCACTCAGGAGAATCAACAAAAGGCCCATCAAACTGTATATACTCTGGTGCAATATCAGGAATCAATCCATTACTATGCTGTGCATCTTTCATATTCTGCACCAGGCTTCGATAGAGGTTGTATACATCATAACCATAATTAATCGCTGCCCGCATAAAGTTCTGTTCACCCTGCCAACTTAGTTTCTCTCGCTGTGGATTATCGGTTATATAACTCTGGATATTACTTTTGATGGCCCAATCTACCAGCTGGTAAATACGGTTCAATAAACTGTCAGAACAAATAAAATCACCATTTGCAGGGGCACTATTCCTGTTATGCAGCAATTTAATGTCGGTTATTACGGGCCTATCGTCGTTGGCTTGTTGATTTTTGATTCCTGCACCCTCTACCTGTACATAACGGGCTGCAAAATAGCTAAAGTTGGGATGCCAGGTTTCCTCGTCGTTGCTGCCAATTGTGTATTGATAAAAATGTGGAGTTACCCCATCTGCCTGATTTACATTTCCATTATCCAAAACTAATTCTGCAGGAATTAATTTTACTGTTTGACCGGGCTTCCCTTTAATTTTTATCTGCGGGATACCTGAAATATTCTGACCAAAATCATAACACGCTTTATTATCTCCAATCACTTTCACGCTTTTTACCGAAAGTGTATCCATAATTGTTACCGGATAATCAATTTCAGGCAACAATCTCCCTTTGGGTACAGCTGCAAGTAAAGCAGGCTTCCATTCCCTATCATTATAGGATCCTGTATTCCATTTCTTTTCAATAAACCGTGCATCAAAATCCTCCCCACCATAAATATTATTAAAAACAATGGGTGAAGGCTTTGTCTTCCATGACGTATCGCTTACAACATATTCCTCACTTCCATCTGTATAAATGATTTTTAGCTGTGCGATCATTTTAGGTTTACCAAAAGAGCCTGTACCCTTTACATAGCGTTCCTGAGAAACATTATAAAATCCGTCGCCCAATACTACCCCAATAACATTATTTCCTTTTGACAGATCGTTAGTAATATCGTACGTGTTATACAAAACAGTTTTATCATAGGTTGTCCAACCAGGCGCCAGGAAAGCATTACCAATCTTTGCCCCATTGATACTTGCCTGGTAATGTCCCAATCCACTGATGAACAACAAAGCAGATTTCACCGGTTTAGCAACAAAAAAGGATTTTCGCAGCAACGGAGCAGCTTTGCTTTTAATGATCCTGGGGTCATTTTCCTTCAATTTACCATGTACAAATGGTACCACTCTCGTATCCGGCGATGCGCTCTCCGCACCGATCCAGCGGGCCGCCCCCCAATCTGATGGCTCAAAAAGTCCCGTGATAAAAGTCTGCGGTTCGCTCCATTGAGATGCAACATTACTGGCATCCCAGACTTTAACCTTCCAATAATAGGTTCGACCAGGCAATAACGCCGGCCCCTTGTATATTACCTGGATGCTCTGATTGGATTTAACAATTCTGGAATTATATATATCATATTGCTGGCGGTCCAGCATAGACTTTGAAGATGCTATTACCAGCTGATAAGCAGTTTGCTTTTGATTGTTTTTCTGCGAAACGAGTTGCCACGAGAAAAAAAACGCCTGTGTATGAATACCTGTTGGATTGATCCGGTTATCACAAAGTGCTGTTGCTACCCTAACCTGGGCGTATACCGGGAGGAGTAAGAGCAGCAGGCACCATGTTACAATTATCTTATAAATATTCATCAATCTCTTGTTTTTAAGTATGGCAGCAGCGCTACAGCCACTGCCATAATGTACAAAACATTTTTCTAATAGCCTTTGTTTTGCTCAAGGCTTCCAATCTGGATTTCCCGCAAGGGGATAGCAAATAATAATTTATTTTGGTTTAAGTTATAACTGTTGGTAGCCAAGTTAGGGTAAATCCCTTTTAAATAAACGCCGTTGGCAGTCATTACTTCGATAGCCTTGCCGCTTCTAAGCAGGTCGTGCCATCTTTTATTTTCAAAGGCAAGTTCTACTCTTCTTTCATGCAGGATAATTTTCTGTAAAGCCACCTTGTCTGTCGTATTAATATTACCAAGACCTGCTCTTTTACGCACCTTGTTCAAAAAGGGCAATGCCTCTGCCGAACGATTCAATTCATTCAGTGTTTCAGCCATAGCCAGCAGTGCTTCCGAAAAACGGTATACCGGAAAGTTATCGTCAGTATTGTTTATCAGGCTGTGAGGGTTCAGAAATTTCCTGATAAACCTATACGACCTTTTACCAGGCGGTGTAACGTAACCAACTGGGCTCTTTACCGCCCCTATTACCATTTGCCCTACTGGCCCGGCACCTTCAATAATACTGATAGATGCTTCCAGTCTTTTATCGTCGGGTTCATAAGTATCTATCATTTCCTGCGTAGGTACATTCCATCCACCCGCAGACACACGGCCAGTTGTACCGGTAAGCATACTGGCATCGTCTGTAATTGGTAAAAATGCATATACGAAACTACTTTGCTGCCCCTGGTTGCCCTGTTGGTATTGAATTTCAAAAATAGATTCTATACTATTCTTATGCGCTAGTTTAAATACGTCTGCATAGTTATCCAACAAGTCATAACCCATGCCCATAAGATCATTCAACTCTGTATAAGCCAGATCATACTTCTTTTGGGTAATATATACATCTGCCAGTAGCATTTTTGCCGCACCTTTATTGGCGTGCCCTACCTCAGGAAAAGATGGCGCCGCCAACTTTGCTATTGCATCTTTCAAATCATCCTCAATAGCTTTGTATACATCTGTAACAGGGGAACGTTTCAGATATGCATCGGCCTGGCTGGTCACATTACTTAAGTACAAGGGCACAGGTCCGTAGTATCGGACGAGATCAAAATAACTGAGTGCCCTGATAAATTTCGCCTCCCCCAAAACCGGATCAATAAATTCCGGGCGCAATTTGACCTTTTCACTACTGCTGATAATACTATTGGCACGGGATATCGCAACATAGGCCGAGTTATACATTTCGGGAGTTACATTACTGGACGCATCATCAAGAAAACCATCTGCCAGTTCCATGTTAATATACTGCACTCCGCGGTCGGTTGAGTTGTATTCATAAAATGTATTATCCGACCGCATTTCGCCCATTACGTAAGCCGCACGGGAACCTTTTAACCCTCTAAGTGATGCATATGCACCTACCAGGGCCTGGCTAAAATGCGATTCTTCTTTAAAGAAACTTCCGTCTGTAATAGAACTCTGTGGAGTACGTACTAAAAAATCCTTAGAGCAAGAAGTCAGTAATGTGCCCAACGCCACAGTATATAATAGTTTTTTCATTTTACAAGTTTAACTGAGTTAGAAATTAATATCCACGCCAACTGCATAAGTTCTGGGAACCGGATAAGCACCCGCATCTACGCCTTCCCTTAATCCGTTTAATCCGTTTATACTTGTTTCCGGCGACATCCCTTTATATTTGGTAAATACCGCTGCCTGTTGACAACTCAGGTAAACTCTTGACCGGTTAAACACTTTCTTTAAACCCGGTAATACATATCCTAAAGTAATATTCCTGATAGTAAGATAAGAGCCATCTTCTATCCAACGGCTATTAGCATACCTGAAGAAGTTATTGCCCGCCCCGGTCGTACGAGGCACTTTTCCGCTTCCCGGATTTTCTTCTGAACGCCAGCGATCCGCCAAATACTTTTGCACGTTGAAAACACCATCCTGATTTTCTGACCACTCCAGCTGACCATTAATGATATCTTGTCCGAAAGCACCTGAAATTACAATCCCTAAATCGAACCCTTTATAAGAAAAACTATTATTCATACCTAACAAAAACTTGGGGTTGGGATCTCCAAGAAAAGTTCTGTCGGCATTTGTGATGACACCATCTCCATTCAGATCTTTATAACGCACGGTTCCTACCGTTGATGTTACGTGAACCGGTTGCGTTTCAAACTCGTGCTGATTCATATACACACCATCAAACACATAACCCCAGAACTGTCCCATAGGCTTGCCCACTTCTGTTTTCCAATAGGTGCCCTGCTCACCAACGCCATCAATGGGCGTATTATTGGTACCAAGTTTCATTACCCGATTACGATTAACCGATATATTTAAGTCTGTATTCCATTTGAATGCACCAGTAAAATTCCGGGTACTTACCGAAAATTCATACCCCCAGAATTTAAACCCTCCGATATTGGATTGTATACTGGAAAAACCGGTTCCCAGGGGAACATCCACCTGATACAACATATCATCTACCTGCTTTTGATAATAATCAGCTGTAAAAGCAATCCGATCGTTTAAGAAGGATATATCAATACCCAGGTCAAAACCAGCAGTAGTTTCCCAGGTGAGGTGAGAATTCCCTAAGGAAGTTAAACTTCTGCCCTGAGCCAGCGCGCTTCCGAATACATAGTTGGTAGTTGACACCCCACTATACTGCCTGTAATTACCAATATTAAAGTTTCCCACTAAGCCATATTCTCCACGTAGCTTCAGATTACTGATAACCGGTATGTTGCGCATAAAGTTTTCGTCAGACACTACCCAACCAGCTGAAACCGCAGGAAAGGATCCCCATTTATTGTCAGCACCAAATCGTGATGAACCATCTCTTCTCAAAGAGGCAGAGAATAAATATTTTCCTTTGTAGTTATAGTTCAACCTGCTGTACATAGATAAAAGTGACCAATCGCCCATATTGTTGCTACCATTTTTAACTGCCGCTGCATCTATCCATGACACCATATCATCAGGAAAATTGCTTCCGCTCAAACTATTATATTCTTCATAAAAGTTTTGCGCCGAATAACCTGCCAACAATTCTATTTTATGATCGTCGGCAATTGTTTTATTATATGCTAGCGTATTTTCTGTCAGCCACGAAACATAGTTATTGGTAGTGTAAGAACCTGATGGAATGGTTGGTGGCGGAGACCAGATATTGCCTACGGAGCTAGGATTGAACACCCTGGTTGACTGACTGCCAAGATCTACAGACATAGCACTCCTGAACTTAAAATCCTTCAAAAACTTCACCTCTAAAAATGCGTTTGATAACAGGCGTAAGTTTTTTTCCCGGTTAATCGCATCTTCAAGTGTTGTTACCCAATTAGGCTGTGTAAACAATCCCGGACCTTCAAAGCGCAACTTACGGGTACCATCACTATTTGTTTCGTACGGAGAGAAAATGGGCGGAGCGGTAAGCCCAGCAAAAATGATGTTAAAGGTACCATCTGTCCCAAAATTCTGACCATCCTGAAAAGTGGGCGCTATATTTACACCAACCCGGATATTATCATTGAAACGGTATTCATTATTTGAACGAAGCGAGTAACGTTCATAGCCGGTATTAAGCATTACGCCCTCTTCCTTGTAATACCCGATCGTTGTTGCTGAACTGAATTTATCCTTTCCAGCCAACAATGAAAGGTTATAACTACTCATTCTTGATTTACGTAATAGTACTGACATCCAGTCTGTATCTGGTCCGGTCCATTTTTCCGGATTTTTATAAAGTTCCGGCATACCATCAGCATAACCCTCATAACGGATCCTGTCTTCAAATACCTCTTTCTCAAATTGCAGGAATTCTTTTGCATTCATTAAATTGGGTCTGCCACGTTGGGGCACCTCACCCACCCCCTGGACAATATTAAGGCTAATACTTGTTTTTCCCTGTTTGGCTCGCTTTGTGGTAATCAATACAACACCATTAGCTGCACGCGATCCATAAATAGAAGCGGCAGAAGGTCCTTTTAAAACAGAAATACTTTCAATTTCATTAGGGTTGATGCTGTTGATATCCCCTATAATAGGTGATTCATCCACCACATACAAAGGGTTATTTCCTGCATTCACGGAGGCTGCGCCCCGAATTCTTAACGACATTCCTTTGCCTGGTTGGCCTGAGGTTTGGTTAATTTGAACCCCTGCAATCCTGCCTTGTATTTTTTGCGCGATCTGTCCCACGGGTTGATCTTCCAGTTGTGCAGTAGCAATTGTTGCCACCGATCCCGTAAGATCCCGTTTCTTCTGTGATCCATAACCAATTAAAACAATTTCAGACAGGTCTTTGGCAAATGTTTTCAGGATTACATCATGCACATTGGCAGTACCTGCCTGTATTTCCGTGGTTTGAAATGCGGTGTGTGATACTACCAGTATAGCATCATTACCTTGTACAGTTATTTTATACAGACCAGCATTATCAGCAACAACAGCATTTGTGGTGCCTTTAACAGTTACTGTTGCACCAGGTACTGCGCTCCCATTTGTATCTTTTATGACCCCGGTGATTATACGACCTGACTGGGCAAATGTGAATAAACTCATTACAGTAAATAAGAAAAGAAACAGCAAGGCCTTAGGCAAAGAATGCCTCACATGCGCCCGCACGTGGAAGGATCCAATCATACTAGTAATTTTAAAGTTTTTAATTTCAATGCAGCTGGCAGATCTTGTCGACAAAAAGATCAGATATCCAATAGCATCTGGAGGTTGATAAAAAAGATCGTAAAATGTTTGGTTGACTGCTACTCCGTGGAATACCTCTATGAGTATTAGTTCGATAGCATAAAATTAGTATCAATATCTGATCTAAAATAACAGTTAAATATCCAAAAACTATGATTTTATAACATCTTGAATGAGGCCTATAGTCTGGCATCGCATTCCCGCTACATACCACTTTCTCAGGTTGATTTAAAACTATATTTTCCTGATTGTACTTTGATCCTTGTCTTGTTATTTTCACGATCCAAAACTTCAATGCCTTTAACACTTTTTATATCCATTCCATTTTCCGTAATGGTTTTTCCGGAAGGGATAACAATGGTTGCACTTGTATTTACTGGCACAGTCACATCCAGGGAGTATTCATTTTCAGCACTTATCCAGGACACCGCTATTTTTCCGGCTATGCTATTATACGTCCCCTTTGCATATGTAATACTTCCGCCAGGTACAGGTTCTATAAAGAAATGTTTATACCCCGGGGCTGCAGGATCATTATTGATACCCAGTATGGATCGATACATCCATTCCCCCACCGCACCAATAGCATAATGATTAAAAGAGTTCATCCCCGCGTTCTGAAATCCACGGCCCTGCACATAACCATCCCATCTTTCCCAAATGGTTGTAGCACCCTGGTCTATTGAATACAACCAGGAAGGGAATCGTCTGCTTTCAATCAATTTATAGGCAATATCACTATAACCAAAACGTGTCAGCTGATTCATTAAACGAATAGTGGTTTGAATGCCGGTAGATATTCTAAAATCGTAGGCCTTTACCGCTTCTGCCATATGCGCTGCAGCTTTTGTTTTAAGGTTTTCCGGTACCAGGTCAAAGTCCAATGCCAGGGCATATCCCGCCTGCGTATTACCTTCAATAATGCCATCGCTGCTGATGTATGCTTTTATAAAAGCTGTCTTAATCGCCGCCGCCAAAGAGTCGTACCTAGCAGCATCTGCTGTGTTGTTGAGCAAGTGTGCTGTTTTGGCAACAATGTTAGTGGAGTAATAAAAAAATGCTGTTGAATACACATCATCTGGCACTTTACCCCCTTCTTTGGGATAGCCTGCTTCTATAATCGTATTGCCGTTCAACCAGTCTCCGTACATATTCCCCCGCTCATTCTTCCATAACAGGTCTTTATTGTATTTGAATACTGACGCAATAAATCGTTTCATTGGTTCGTATTGTGCTGCTAAAACGGTCACATCTCCATAGTGTTCGTATAAACGCCAGGGAACAATTACGCCAGCATCACCCCATCCTGGTGAATTATAAAAATTAGCCCAGGTGCCCACTTGTGGCGCATAGTCGGGAAAACGACCTTCTTTCGTTTGTGAGTCCCTGATGTCCCGAATCCATTTTGTAAAAAAGGCCCCCATATCCATGTTGAAAATGGCATTATTGGAAAATACCTGTGCATCTCCCATCCAACCAGCTCTTTCATCACGCTGTGGACAATCTGTTGGGACAGCATGCATATTACCTTTCTGTGTCCAGAGAATATTTTCCCATAGTTTATTCAGCTCTTTTGAGGAGCATTCAAAGCTGCCGGCAACAGGAGCAGAAGAAGCCACCACCTTTGCAGTTACGGTATTAAGATCCGGTGTTTGAGTAAGCCCTGTTATTTCAACAAATCGAAAGCCATGGTAAGTAAACCGGGGTTCATATTGAATGTTGGTTTCCGTTCCGGGGATATAAGTATCCATTTGAGTTGCTCCCCGGAGGTTATCTGTATATAACGCTCCCTTTGTATCCAGTACCTCACCATGCCTTAAAACAATTTTATTGTGAGGATTATAGGGCAAGTTTAATTGCACCCATCCTGCGATATTCTGTCCCAGATCAAAAATATAGGCACCATTTTTTTGAGGGATGATTTTTATAGGCTTTATTTCCTGGATGACTTTAATAGGTTCATTCATTTGAGCACTAATGGCAACTTTCACCTGTGGATATTCGGTAGCAGGTGTCCACTGTGTTACATCCAATCCTGGCTCCTTCCAGTCCTTCTCCGCTGCTGATGCGTTATAAGTTTCACCATCAAAAATGGATGCTGCTGTTATGGGACCAGTTTGCTTTGTCTTCCACGAGCTATCTGTAGCTATTATGTCTGTATCCCCATCCGCATATTCAATCTGTAGTTGTGCCAGCAGCTTTCTATCCAAGCCATAGGAACCGCGTTCCGGATGAGAAAAAATAACACCGGCATACCAACCATCAGCTAACATAGCCCCAATCGCATTGGCACCTTCTTTTACCAACTTCGTTACATCATAGGTCTGGTATTGTACCCTTGAATGGTAGTCTGTCCATTCAGGAGCCAATACGTGGTCACCTACCTTTTTTCCATTAATGTATGCTTCATACATCCCCAAACTAGTGGCATACAATGTGGCACGCTGTATTGGCTTTTTCGTTATAAATTCCTTACGTAAAAGCGGAGATGCAGGAACAGGTATTGATTTAGCCGTATGCTGCCTGTTGGGATGCAGAAATCCATCCGTAAGCAGGGCCGGCCACCATTTCTCTGTAGAGAATTGTTTATAGCCCTCATAAACATCATCCGCATCAACGACAGCACCAAGCGCTACATTTTGATTTTCACTATTAAGTACCGCTAATTCCCCCAGGGCGAATGCATATTGCTCTTTATCGATAGCCGCCAGTTTATTTACCGTCACTTTTATATAACGGGCGCTAACAGCAGGGAAGGAAACCTCAAGAGGTTGTAGGCTACCATGGGTGTATCCCGTCTTCGAATAGTCGGCCAGTATTTGAGACCTGGTAAAGTCTTTATCGGAAGCTGCTATCACTGTAAATGCTGTTGGAAAAAGATGAGGTTGCAGGTTTTTGCCAAACAAGGCAGGATACAATTTCACGGAATGAAAACGCTGTTCGGTGCCCAGATCTACCGTAACAGATTTGGTAACATCCGCCCTTGTAGCTATGGCAGACTGGTAGCCAGCGTGAATATTATATTGGCTATCGATTGGTACAGCTGTTGGTGCGATACCAATCCATTTAGCCTTCCATCCGGTACTATCAAGCAATCCCATTGACCAACTTGCAATGGCACTCCAGGACGTTTCATGGTTATGTACATCCCAGGATTTAATTTTCCAGAAGTATTTTTTCCCTGGTTGTAATGTTTGGCCGCCGAACGGAATAAATGCAGTAACCTCACTACTTATATTTCCCGAATCCCATACATCCGCTTTATTATTGACGAGCCTGGAAGAATCAGAAGCTACTAATATCCGGTAAGCAGTTTGAAGTTGGCCTCGCTCATCAGATTCCAGTTGCCAGCTTAAACGAGGCTGTTTCACATCAATTCCTTCAGGATTTTCAAGGTATTCGCAACGAAGGTGCTGGATTGTTACAGGGGAAGTTTTATTGTCGCAGGCAGACAGGAAACCCAAAAGCAATCCTGTCAGAAGGATCTGATGTTTCATAACGGCAATTTTCTACAAGAATACCAAGAGCGATTTGAGATTTCAAATGCTTTTATAGCATTTTTTTATGGTTTTATACGGGCCGCATTTGTCAGTGCTTTAGCCATAGTGGCTATTTCGTGCTATTACCCGGTGAATAAATCAGTTTGGGGGTATATCTGAATCCAGGGATCGAAGGAGCGGTTTTTATAATAATAAAGGCCAGCACGTGACGTGATGGCCTTTATTATTTAATTGTTACAGCTTATTTCTTATTTGAACAGGTCTACTTTAATACCCAGTGCAAAATTGCCTGAGAGATAGTTACTCAGACCAGCCGTTTGTGAAGAGTAGCTGAGCAGGATACCAACCGTATTAACAATATTGTAACCCGCTCCCACTGTAAAATTCTTAGAGGTATGGTACATACCGTACACGTTTACCAGGTTATCAAAGAACACGATATTGGCACCCATATCTACAATATTATCAAAGCCACGCACACCACGAAAGCATACCTTTGGCTCTATAGAGGTAAGCTGTGAGCCGATGCCAATTTTATAGCCGGCAGCTGTATAAAATGTAGAACTGTTTACCTGGCCTTTGTTATCCGACTTAAAGTAACCGATCATATTTGGCAAGGCGGCCTGGAGGCTCAGACCACTGCTGGTGTATGCAAGACCAAAGTCTGCATCGAAGTAATTATCACGGCGATTATACCGGCCGATAGAAGGATCTGTAATATCACCGTTGAGCGCTTTCCTATCGAGGTGTTCAGCACGCAGGCCCACAGACAGACCGAAGTGGAGCTGTTGCGTACCAGATGCTGTAAGCGGCAAATGATACGCGTAAGTAGCAGCTACGCGGGTATTCGAGAGCAAGCCTGCTTTATCGTTATAAAAATAAAGCCCTACCCCTACTCTTTTACCAGCAGCGTAATCGGCAGTAACGGCCATAGTAACCGGTACCCCAGGTTCATCTTTAAACTGTTTCCTGTAAGCTGCGTTGAGATGAAGCCCGGTGTCAACCCCTGCAAAAGCAGGGTTTCCGAGGTACTGATTCTGAAAATATTGGGGTCCCAGCGGATCCACTTGTGAAGTGGTGGCGTTGCCCCACTGTTGTGCTTTTACGCTATGTGTTCCTGCAAGTAACAGGAGGATATAAAATACCTTTTTCATCCTGATTAGAATTTATCTCTGATGATGGTAATAAAACCTTTCACTTTTGGTAACCCAGGGCCGAAGTCGAGTATATAGTAGTATGTACCTTCTTCGAGCGGCTTACCATTCAATGTTGCATTCCATTCGTTCAGATAGCCATGTTTTGTATAGATCAGACGGCCGCTGCGATCAAAAACCTTGAGATCATTATTTGGATAACTGTCGATATTTTTAATCACAAAGCGATCGTTGATACCATCACCGTTTGGTGTCATGATGTTGGTAGCGTCAACTTTATAATCATCTTTCACGTCGATGGTGATAGATTGTTGCGCCGTACATCCTGCCAGGTTTGCAGCAGTAACCGTGTATATTACTTTTTGTTGTGGCCTTACTGTAACAGCAGGCGTGTTTTCGCCACTGATAATACTTGTGGGTATATCAGCAGTCCAGGTGTAGGTAGTCCCACCGGTGGCGGTGAGTAATACTACATCCCCCTTGGATACCATTACGCCTTTATTGCTTGTAATCACCGGCGTACTGATGCTGGTAACGGAGAGGGCGAAGGTTTGTTGTACCTGGTTTACACCACCATGGTCAGTGCCGCCGTTATCTTTCACTGTAACAGTGATGGAAGCGGTACCACTGGCGCCCGTTGTGAACCTGAAGCGTAAGGTGTTGCCTACAACAGCGAAGGAAGAAAACAATGCATTGTTGGTGTTGGCAGCTGTAACAGTCACTGTTTGTGCTGTTTCAGGGCCAGCGGTCACATTCACCAGCGCAATGGACTCCTCGTTTGCAGTAGCGCAATAGGCTACCGGGCCGATGGCTCCCAACGTTGGTGCTTCGTTGACATCTGTGATGTTGATAACAAATGCTTTCTCCAGGAACTCTCCATTTTGCGTTGTTGAACGTACCCGGATATTGTAACTGGATTTAGCTTCATAGTTGAATGCCTGCTTAGCCAATACCTGTGCACCGGTGATTGTGAAAGCGTTGTTGTCCTCACTGCCTGTGCCGGCAACCAAAGTATAAGTAAAGGTACCTCCCGGTTCATCAGAAGTAGATAACAAGTCACCTGCAACATCTCCTGCGGCCCCATTTTCAGGCAATATAGCTGATGCTAGGCTGATGCTGGTTGGCGGTTCTGGCAGGTTGTTCAGGTTGATCACTACGTTTTCAGTAGCACTGATGTTAACGCCATCACTCACCTTCACCGTGATTGTGAAAGTGGCATTCTTTTCATAATCCAGATCGCCCGCATCATTGACAGTAATCACACCGGTGGCTGGGTGAATAGTGAATGCAGGGGTAGCATCACCATCAGGGTTTACATTGGAAACGATGGTCCATTGTTGAAGTGTACCTGTAGATCCCGGATCAGTACCTGTTACGGTGCCTACCACAGTACCCGCAATGCTGCTTTCATTGACATTGAAGGACTGGCCAGGCATAACCACCGGAGGTACAGCATCTACCAGTACCGTGCTGGTGTTACCTACGTTATTGAGCGTGAGGTCAACGTTATTGCCAGCTGCATCTTTAATGGTAGCTGCACCCAGCGTAATGCCAGCCGGGATGGTGATACCATCTCTATCAAGGTCACCGGCCGCTACGGTGTAGTTGAAGGTGAGGACCTTAGTACCTGTACCGCCGTTGTAAATAAATGCCTTGGTAGTAGTGCCTATTGTTACATTGATGGCTGGCATACCTGTTACCAGCACAGATTCAGTATAGTGAACAGCAAGCGTTAGTGTCTGACCCGCTGTATACATCTTATCGGCCGGAACAGCTACGTTGGTTACTACCGGAATCACAGCATCTACTAATACGCCAGCGGTATTACCAACACTGTTAAGCGTGAGATCAAGTACATTACCTGCGGGATCAGCGATGTTACCACCACTGAAGGCAAGGCTAGTTACTTCGATACCGTCAGTATCCAGGTCGCCAGCAGCAATGGTGTAAGCGAACGTGAGGACGTTGGTGCCAGTACCACCTGTGTAGGTAGCATTAACAGTGGCGCCACCTACTTTCAGCATGAGGGCAGGTGTTGCGGTTACGATTACGTTTTCAGAGGTATTAACGGTGAAGTGCAATACTTCGCCGCCAACATATGTTTTGTTTCCCGGAACGTTTACAGATGTTATTGTGGGGGCCACAGCATCCACTTTTACATTGTTGGTAGCGCCCACTGCATTGAGGGTGAGCCCTGCATTGTTGGCAGCTGCATCCTGAATGGTTGCACTATTCAACGTGATAGTAGCAGGAACAGTAATGCCGTCATTGTCCTCCTCACCATTTACTACTGTATAGCTGAAAGTCAGCTCAGCAGTGCCCGTGCCACCGGTGTAGGTAAAGGCTTTGGCAGTTGCTCCTATTGTTACGTTGATGGCGGGTGTACCTGTTACCACCACTGGTTCGGAATAGTGAACGGTGACGGCGAGCACTTCACCTGCTTTGTAAGTCTTATCAGCCGGAACAGCTACGCCGGTTACTACAGGAATCACTGCATCCACTTTCACGTCGGTGGTAGTACCTACGTTGTTGAGGGTAAGCGTCAGGTTGTTTCCTGCAGCATCTGCAATGGTACCACCGTTGAGGGCCAATGCCACTACATCGATACCATCGGTGTCGAGATCACCGGCAGCTACCGTATAAGCGAACGTGAGGGCATTGGTGCCGGTACCGCCCGTGAGGGATGCGTTGACATTGGTACCTCCAATTTTCACTGTGAGTGTTGGCGTGCCTGTTACGATCACATTTTCTGCAGTATTCACGGTGAAGTTCAGTGCCTGACCTGCTATGTAAGTTCCATTGGCAGGGACGGCTATACTAGTCACTGTTGGTACCACTGCATCTACTTTCACACCGGTGGTAACACCTACGTTGTTGAGTGTAAGTACCAGGTTATTACCGGCTGCATCCGCGATGGTACCACCATTAAGTGCCAGTGTCATTACCTCGATACCATCAGTATCCAGGTCACCTGCCACTACTGTGTAAGTAAAGGTAAGTGCATTAGATCCAGTGCCGCTTACATAGTTAGCATTGATATTCGTGCTGCCCACTTTTACAGTAAGTGATGGCGTGCCTGTTACGATCACATTTTCAGAGGTATTGACAATGAATGACAGTGGTTCAGCGGCCACATATGTTTTGTTTCCCGGAACGTTTACAGATGTTATTGTGGGGGCCACAGCATCCACTTTTACATTGTTGGTAGCGCCCACTGCATTGAGGGTGAGCTCTGCATTGTTGGCAGCTGCATCCTGAATGGTTGCACTATTCAACGTGATAGTAGCAGGAACGGTAATGCCGTCATTGTCCTCCTCACCATTTACTACTGTATAGCTGAAAGTCAACTCAGCAGTGCCCGTGCCACCGGTGTAGGTAAAGGCTTTGGCAGTTGCTCCTATTGTTACGGTGAGGGCGGGTGTACCTGTTACCTCCACTGGTTCGGAATAGTGAACAGTGAGGGTGAGCACTTCACCTGCTTTGTAAGTCTTATCAGCCGGAACTGCTACGCTGGTTACTACAGGAATCACTGCATCCACTTTGACGCCGGTAGTAGCACCTACGTTGTTGAGGGTAAGCGTCAAGTTGTTTCCTGCAGCATCTGCAATGGTGCCTCCGTTGAGGACCAATGCCACCACATCGATACCATCGGTGTCGAGATCACCGGCAGCTACCGTGTAAGCGAACGTGAGGGCGTTGGTGCCGGTACCGCCCGTGAGGGATGCGTTGACATTGGTACCTCCAATTTTCACTGTGAGTGTTGGCGTGCCTGTTACGATCACATTTTCTGCAGTATTCACGGTGAAGTTCAGTGCCTGACCTGCTATGTAAGTTCCATTGGCAGGGACGGCTATACTAGTCACTGTTGGTACCACTGCATCCACTTTGACGCCGGTGGTAGCACCTACGTTGTTGAGTGTAAGTGCCAGCTTGTTTCCTGCAGCATCTGCAATGGTACCTCCATTGAGGGCCAATGCCACTACATCAATACCATCGGTATCGAGATCACCCGTAACTACCGTGTAAGCAAACGAGAGGGCGTTGGTGCCGGTACCACCTGTGTAGGTAGCATTGACATTCGTACCTCCCACTTTTAAGGTGAGTAATGGTGTGCCGGTTACGGTTACCCCCTCAGATGTGTTGACAATGAATGACAGTGGTTCAGCGGCCACATATGTTTTGTTTCCCGGAACTGCTACAGATGATACGATTGGGATAATACCATCGATGATGAGTGCTTTGTTGGCTCCCAGTGAACCGGCAGTACCTGGCGCAGGCAGCGTAAGCTGTGCGTCCATAGTGGCGGCGTTCTTTATAGTACCGCCATTCAGTGTGAGCGCCGTAGTGGCCGCGTAGTCCAGGTCGGACGATTGATCTCCTGCCTGAACGGTATAGCTGAAGGTGAGGGTATTGGTACCGGTGCCGCCGGTATAATCAATGAGGCGATCAGTAGCGCCGGTTTCCAGCTTAAGTTGTGGTGTACCCGTAACATTTACCGGCACACTAAAAGTCAGTTGCACATCGATAATGTCACCTAATTTATAGCTCCCGTCTGTTGCAGTAGCCGTTACATTGGTGAGTTGCGGGAAGGTAGGATTTACGTTGATGTTGATCATCTTTGTATCTGTCCGGGCACCGCCGTCACCGGTATTGCCCAGGTCATCGGCAATGGCAGTAATAGTAGCTGCACCATAATAGTTGGCTCCTGGTCTATACGTCAGTGTTGACAAAGCAGCATTGACGTTAGCAGGTGTACCTTGTATTTCCATTGCAATCACGTTAGTCCCAGGCGCTCCGGTAATGAAGGTGATACCTCCTAATGATGTCAGTGACATGAGGCCTTGGGTAGCCGTCAGTTTCATGCGCATGGGAGAGCTGGTGTTATCCACATCACTGGTGCTGATGCTATTGGCGAGATTAAATACCAGGATGGTATTCATATCCACGCTTATGGTAGCAGGCGCGAAGATGACCGGCGCATCATTTACAGCAATGATATTGATGGTAAATGTGGAAGTACTTACATTTTCACTACCCGTACCGGTATTACCCTTATCGTTATAGCTGATGGTGCAGATAATACCACCGGCAGTACTGTTCAGCGCAGTCGTGTAAAACACATTATCTCCGGCACAGAAGGCATTGATATCTGTAATGGTACCAGACAGTACCGCTGCATTGGTACCACTGCCACTCACACTTACCCCACCGCTACCGGTTGCGCTGATGGTGCCTGAACCATTGGGTACAGCTACCGTCACTTCTACAATACCGGTTCCGGCATCCACATCTGCGAAGGCCAGTGGTGTGATAGCTGTAGCAACATCTTCCCTTACAGAGAATGGAGAAGCCGGAACAGTTGGGGTGGCCCCTGCATCGTTTACACCATTGATATGTAGTACCACAGTGGCTGTAGCCTTCTTAGTCCCCCCACTGCCTGTGTTACCTAAATCGCTCAGGCTTAAGTTCAGGTTGATATCACCATTGAGGTTGAGTGCTGGTGTATAGGTAAGATTATTACCTGCGATATACGTGTTGATATCGGCCAGCTTACCAGTCAGGATGACGGTGTTAAAAGACGTACCTACCGCAATAGAACCAGAAACAGCTGCATTAAGCGTACCTGTACCAGGAGACAGCGTGAAGGTAAGTTGTACGTCATTGGGATCCGCATCTACGTCAGCTACTGTGATACCGTTGATGTGGGCAGTTACGTCTTCTGTCAGGTTGATCGGTGTGGTGACAGTAAGGGTTGGCGCATCATTGACAGCGATAAACCGCAGGTTTTGAGTGATCCGTGCACTTTCACTGTTTGCATCTCCACTGGTACCCGGATCGATACCGGTGTTGCCCTGGTCATTGATGTCGATGGTCAGGGATACATCTATGGTGTTGTCAGCTACCGGTATATACGTCAGGTTTCCTGCATTAATATAGGTATTGATGTTTGCGATGGTACCTGTCATTACCAATATAGCTGCCCCTGTGCCAGTTACAGTTACGCCTCCCCCGCTGTCGCCTGTGATAGTACCGGAAGGAACCATGTAAATAACTTTTACAGCACTATTACCTGCATCGACATCAGTGAAAGAAACGCCGTTTAATGTCAGTGGCTGATCTTCCGTACCAACAATACTGGCAGCGTAGGTAATACCCGGGGCATCATTTACAGCCGCATAATTAACAGTAATTGTTTTGGTATCTGTAAGGTTACCACCACCGGTTCCCCCATTATCATCGAAGGTTACCGTAACAGTGGCAGCGCCATTGTAATTTAGTTGAGGGAATAACATAATTTTATTACCAGCTACACTATTACCAACATATAAATTGAGGTCATCCATTTTACCACTTAACACAAGGGTGTTGGTGTTGTTCCCAGATACGATTGTGACAGGAGCTCCGGCAACTGAAGCTGCAGCGTAGAGGGTACCATGATCTGTGGTAAGTGTTAAGGTGCCAATAGTATTCAAAATATCAATATCCGCCAGTGTGATGTTGTTAATTAAGATCTGGTTATCCTCATTAATGCTAAGCGGATTGGGACTGATGGCTACTGTTGGCGCATGGTTGGCAGCTAAGAAGTTTATTGTAAACAGCTCCATGGCTGACTGAGGACCATCTGAGCCAGTGTGGCCACCATCATTTAATATGCCTTTAATGGTTACTACACCAGTGCGGCCATGCGAAGGCGTATAGGTGATTTTGTTACCGGCAATAAATGTATTCAGCGCTGCAACGGAGCCGGTCAATATCAGTGAAGAAGTGCTACTGCCGGCTACGGTTACGTTGCCACCGGCAACTGCAGTAAACGTGCCCAATGCATCGTCCGTGAGCGTCAATGTTTCATCGCCACCATTATCATCGTCATCACGTGCTGTAAAGGCATTAATGAAGACAGGGGTATTTTCCGTGCCATTCACAGTGGCCGGATTAGCTAAAAGAGCAGGAACATCATTGGTAGCTGTAATACTTACGGTTACGATGGCAGGGCCGCTTATACCGCCATCCCCATCATCCATGGTGAACCGTATATTCCGCGTGTCACTCACCCTGGTAGGGTTATCATCAAGAGAACTGTAAGCAATGGCCCTGAATACCTGTGAAGCTATCGCAGGAGAAACAGTGATTGAATTAAAAGTAATCACCAATGGGTTATTGCCAGTGCCGCCAGTGATGGTACCGATTGCTGCACCGTTGTAGTTAAGGGTACTACCAGTTACTGATATGGTACCAATATTTTGTACAGATAAGACGTCGCCAACTGTATAGCCAGTCAAAAAAGAGACCGTAATATTACCTCCATCAAAATCAGGAGAATCACCATCACTGACAACAGCATTGCCGCCGACATCCAGGATGTTGGGAAAAGCCTGTTCCAAATATGAAACCATGTCACCATTAAGGTTGACAATGGTAGGTGCTACGTTGGCCAATGAGGGGGAGTTGGGGGTGGCATTGCCGGAATCGCCAGTGACCAACCTCATCAGGATCGCTGACGTAACCGGAAGTGGATTAGCACCCGCCACCTGAAAGGTATTTTGTGCCATCAGGAATTGAGAAAATCCTGTAATGATTATTAGCAACAAACAATGGCGGGATACAAAGATAATACGCCTGTTACCCCAGTGGCGTCTGGGTTGAATGTAAAAATCCTCCATAAAAACATTTACGAGTTACGAACTATTATTTATGCATCGGTATTATATGCAGGGATAAGGGTTTAACCATCCGGTCACTAGCAACGCCACATCTGTAGCCTGATTTGGTATCGGGTCCAGGATATGCCACCATTACTTACAATAATTTTCCTACCTGATAAAGTCAGCTGATCAGTAGTCAATGGCTGTGTTGAAAAATGAGTGTTTCTGCAGGGTTCTTCTATAGAGATATGGATAAGATTTTGGTTAATCATAACATTTACTTTATTGCCTGTCCGATCTATAACAGCTTTGATTGTTATGCTTGTTTCATGACCTGGCAAGGCAAAAAGGTCAGGGATTTCCTGGGTATTTTAGGTGTAATTCGGTCACTAAGATAGAGATATTTTTAATTTTCCAATGATTGTGGAAGAAAAACCTGTCCGGCGGTGGATACGGCCAGTTATAAAACAAGCTATGTACACTTTAAATAAAGTGTACATAGCTTGTAAGGTACTATGAGAGGCTGTTATCCTTTCCAGGGCCCCGTAATGGCCAGTGTTAAACCGGGAGATTGGATATTTACGAACAGGGTTTTCCCTGATGGCGAAAACACCGGTCCGGCAAATTCCGATTCACGGTAACCAATATTCTTTGCAATAGGGTACAATTTCCCTTCCGCAGTAATTCCAATAATTCTAGGGTCACTTTTATCTTCGCAGATGATCACATCCCCCCAGGGTGCAATGGTGAGATTATCGCAATTCTGGAACATATTCACATCATTAGGTTCAATAAATAACTCCAGTTTACCCGGACTTTCCTTTTCCCTGGGCTGCCCTTCGTACTTACTCGGTATATACTTGAATATCTGACCTTTTGCATTTTTGCCACCTGAAGTACACGCAAAGAAAAGCTCATGCTGCCCGTACCAAATGCCTTCAGCATTTGCAAAAGTAGCTGCGCCCATTTTGGCACCCCGTAGCCGGAGGTCATTGTCTGGTGCTTCCACGTTATCCAGATCCACCCATTCCACCTCAAACTGTTTCTTAACAGGAAATGTATCCCGGCTACCAGGCCAGTTGCGGGTATCTGCCCCTTTCCATTCCTTAATCACCAGGCACTGGAGTTTTCCACCTTTATGCAGTTTTCCAAATTCTTCCGGCAGGTATCTATAGAAAACGGAGTTCCCTGCATCTTCCGTCTGATAAACGATGCCTGTTTCGGGATGTACCGCCACTGCCTCATGTATGAAACGCCCCATCGCTTTAATCGGCACAGGCTTAACAGCGCGGACCTTATCAGACACCGGTACTTCAAAATTATATCCGTGGTCTTTCTCCAGTGTTCCATTGAAATCCCCCCTTCTGTTGTCAATTTCTTCACAACTGATCCAGGAATTCCAGGGCGTAACTCCACCTGCACAATTGCGGATTGTACCTGCCAGGCTCAGGTATTCCAGCTCGACCTGCTGTGAAGCTTCATTGTAAAGGAATGTAGTGGTTCCTCCAACACAGGTAGTGGTTCCTTTACCATAATCATAAATAAGGTCTTTATCTATTTTGTGGATGTTGGCGTTATTTTTTCCGAAAGGACCTGCGCCATGCGATCCGGCTGTAAGTTCATGATTCCGGATCAACATCACTTTATTCTGCCCCCATTTGAATGCCCCCATACCATCGTGGGCTCCGGGCACAATCAGTCCGTCACTCATCGTATCTCCTTTCCTGGAGATTATCTTACAGGAAAAGCCTTTGGGCAGATCCAGTAATCCATCCGCATTCCTTAACAACGGGCCGTAGCCAGGATCCGCATACATAGCAGGAAACTCCCCCGTGGCAGCATGTGCTGAAAACCTGTCTAACCCGAGGAAACCAAGACTAACAATTCCCGACAGCTTCAGAAAATTTCTTCTGGTTTGTTGCATAAAAAATGTATTTAATTGACTTTAATAAAAATGGGATTAGTATAAAACCAAAGATCTGCCCATGCTTCCTCTGCCCCATCAATGCCCAGATGCCGGGTAGCCAGGGAATCAATCAAAGGACTTCCGGTTTCATCCGTTTCATAAGGGGTACCTGGCAGATGATTACTACCACGCACCCTGAAATAAAAGCTTTTAAGCGGGGCTTTAACAAGGTACCTTATCTCGTTCCACCCATCCTTTTGTTTCCAGTCTGCCTTCAAAAACACCTTCTCAATACTGACAGCAGCAACGCTATCTATCTCAAACCCCGTAGTACCAGGTTGTTGCATACCTGTTATCTCACCTGTGATGAGCTGTACGGTATTAACTTCAGGATAACTGTTGTTGAAGTTGGGACCGGTCCTTTTAAACCTGATAACAATCTCTACCGGTTCGCCCTTACGGATGTGGAGAGATTGGCCCATCGTTGCCGACTGTTTATTCCGGACAGCATTGATCTCTAATGCATTGATCAGTCCTCCGTTACACACATACATATTACCACTTCTCATTCCTTCCAGAACAGATAACGGATTCGCAGTATCCTTTGCGTAGATCCATGTACGATGATATTCTCCAGGCCAGAAGTCGCTGGACATACCGTGAAAATCGGAGCTGGCAACCAGCCAGAAATGTCTTCCTTCCGAGAGCATGGCATCCCAGACACCACCTACTTTTGAGGCAAAATATCCTACCCCTCCATAGGTACCACCACCAGCAGCGTGCTCCGGATAAAAAATAGCCCTCAGGGTATTTTTCTGATGGCCTGGCACTCCTTCAAATCCGAATGCCACATTTGGAGCAGCATTATTAAAGCTGCGTAAATCTCCGATTGTTACGTTACCTCCTCTTTCGGGATGGGCAACAAAAGCCCAACTGTTGTTACGGTAATTTGTTTCCAGCCACCGGACTGCGGCAGCTGTGAAATAACGCTTGTCCGGAAGCATTTCACCATACCCCGATTTTCTTCCATTCAACTTTATCAAACCCTTTCCTGGTCCTCCGGCAGTATCAAGATCGCTATAGTCAAACTGGTATTCAAAAGATGCTATCGGCAGCCCGCTACCTGCGATGATACCAACTGTTGTGTGACTGGTAGCAGGCGAATTCCATTCCAATCCCTGGAGATAATGCTTTCCGGGATGTTGTTTTTGCAGCATATTGACCCGTGGATAAGAATATTCCAGCAGTTCCTGCCAGCGCCACATTAGCCTCCTGCCCTCTTTGTCGTATCCGGCATCACTACCTTTAAATACTGTTCCGGGTATCTTATCCCAGGTACGTCCATCATAATTGCGGGGATAACGACCACCATGATCTGTATTAAGCAGGAAATTCACGTCATAATGATGGCCGCCACGATAAAAAACGGAATCCATCGGATAGCCTCCGTCAGAAAAGTAACTGTGTTCATGGAAATCGCCCGTTACCCACCCTGACCTGGCCGTATTAGTTTTATGCTGCTGCATAGGCCTGGAACAGGCGTAACCTGCTATTAAAAAAGTAATGAAACAGAAAAATTTATACTTCATTGCTATGAGATATTCAGGTTAGTCTATTCTTTGTCCCACCAAACGCGCGTCATCACATTATCATCCCCTTGCTGACCAATGGCCTTTTTTACATTTTCAGTATTGGTATTCCATTCTGATTGTGGATAGATCAGACGCCTGTTAAGATTTTTGTCTACCTGTGTATTAAAAGAAGGCACCCCTGTTCTGCGCCAGTGTGCAAATGCTTCGTTCCAGTTATAGTAAAACATGACCCACATCTGGGTGTACAGTTCCTTAAAGGCCGCTGTTGGGTTGCTCTCATCAAATGTGAGTGCTTTCAGATAATTTTCTATCAGGGCAGGCGCCACCTTACCTTTTTCTCCATAGATTTCCTGCAACTGTATATTTGCTTCCACGCCTTTCTTAAAGTGACTGGCAGCACTACCTGAAACCCATCCTTTCAGCATGGCTTCTGCCGTCAGGAATTCGACCTCCGCGTAGGACATATGTACATAAGGCGCATCAAATCTGGCATAAGTGCTGGTATTGGGGGTAGATACTTCTTTTTTGCTGGTATTGTCGGATTCAAAAAGCCGGAACCCTTTTTGCACTTCCGGATCTGTATTTCCGTTAGGCAGCATGGCATAAATACTCAGGCGCGGATCTTTTCTGTTCTTCAGCAGATCTATAAACACATTCGTCAGTTTGTAATCATATTTATTTGCCGCCGCATTCCCATTGGCAGTTGTTGCATAGTAAGTATCAGGCAGGTAATAAACGATAAAAGAATCGTCGTTCTTTTGCATCACTCCGTCTGACAAAGCCTGTATCACTACCTGCTTGGCTTTCTCCGGGTTTACTTTGCTCATGCGCATTCCGTACCGCAGTATAAGGCTGTTGCCCATTTTCTTCCATTTCTCATAATTGCCTTTGTAAATCAGGTCAGACTTTTCGGGTACCGCTTTTTTAGCCGGGTCAAACGCTGCGATAGCCTTCCGGATCTCCGCGATCATACCGTCATAAATCTCTTCCTGGCGATCGTAGCCTGGGTATAATACTCCTTGTTCATACCCCAGTCCCGCTTCAGCATAAGGCACATCTCCGTATGCATCGGTCATTCTGCTGATCTCATAAGCCCGCATAATCGAAGCCATTGCCCAGAAGTTCACCATTTGCGGATCGCCCTTGGTTTTTTCTATCACGTCCACCACATTCTTTATTGTCTTTGGGTAGATGTCATCAAACAAGTGTGACATGGTGGTGCTTTGCGACTTGTATCCATCAATGTTAGATCCCTGAATCTGCTGCGAAAGGATACCTAACATGGTATAGTGTGTATAATAGGACTTTTCAAAGAGATTCAACTGTATGGTAGGGATCATGTATTCCATGGTAGGCGTTGTTACCAGGTCTACACTTTTATTCATCGCTTCAAAATCCTTGTCACAGCCAGCCAGTAAAAGCGGCGCCGCCAATAAAATTGCATGTATAATATTCTTCTTCATAGCTGTAAAAATTAGAAGGTGAGATTGATGTTGAAGCCGATAGTGCGGGTTTCAGGATAACCTGCATTTTCAAGCCCCTGTACATTGGAACTGGACACGCTGCTTTCCGGCGAAACGTTTTCTACTTTCTTCATCAGGTAGAAGAGATTCCTGGCCACAAATGATACGGTAGCATCTGTCAGGAACGTTTTGTTATATGCTTTACTTGGTATTTTCCAGTTTAAAGCCAGTTCCCTGAATTTGATAAAGCTGGCATCATAAACAAATGCTTCGTGGATAGTAGTCAACCGGGAGTAATAAGAGGAAATTTTATCCGGTGTTACCAGCACATCATTCTCTTTTCCCTCTTCTGTAACACCTTTCCCGATGATCCCGGCATCTCTTCCCTCCAGTGTCATAGGATGTTTTCCTGCAGACACCGCCCACCTGTTGGTCTGAGAATATAGCTTGCCACCAAACTTGCCATCAATATGGAATGACAGTGAATAATTTCCGTAAGAAAAGCGGTTAGTAAATCCTGCAATCTTGTCGTGAAAGCCATTCCCCAGCACTGCAGACCTGTCGCCCACAACGGCATAACCATCTTTGTCAAAAACAATATTGCCCTTATCATCCCTTTTATACACGGAGCCTTTAATTACACCATAAGGTTGTCCTTTTTCTATATTCACCGTAACAGCATCATTCTTGGCCGCGCCGATCTGCAGGCTTTCAATATTCCCCAAACTGACAACCTTGTTGTAATTTTTGGAGAAGACCACTCTTGAGGTCCATTTTAGTTTGTTGCGTAGCGGCTTGAACTCTGCCATAATCTCAAAACCTGAATTGTTAACATTTCCGGTATTAAGCAAGGCTTTATTATAACCAGATGAATTAGGCACATTCACGGAAACGATATCATCTTTCACCTTTTTGCTATAGTAAGCTGCATCCAGGTACAACAGTCCGTTAAGCAGCTGCACTTCCACCCCTACTTCCGCTTCAGTTGATATTAGTGGTTTGAGATATTTATTGGGGATGGTGGTAGTAACAATACCTTGTAATACCTGTTCATTATAATTTTTGCTATCCAGCCCGTAAGAAAGATCCAATCCATAAGGGTCTGCACCACCACTTACCTGCGCAAATGAACCTCTTAATTTACCATATTGAAAGAGGTTGCTGTTTATCTTCAGGGCATCGGTAAATATAAAGCTCAGTGACGCTGATGGATAAAACAGGTGGTTGCTTGTTTTAGGCAGCGTAGAAAACCAGTCTTGCCTCCCGGTAAGCGTGAGGAACAGGTATTTATTGTAAGACAGTTCCGCCATACCGAACACCGAGTTAATCTGGGATTCTGATTTTCCAGTAGTAGTCGTTTTGGTAATAGTATTATTCAGGGTATGTATACCTGGTATAACAAAGGGGGTACCATACATATTTACGTTATTCGCCGTTCTTTTCATTGAATTCACACCACCCATGAGGTTCAGGTTAAATGCTCCTTTCAGGAATCTGTCATAACCTGCCGTAGCCTCATAGTTCATTTCCAGGAAGTCGCTCCACCGCTGTTCATATTCCCCGCCAAAAGGCTGCCAGTTCATTCCTTCCGGCTGGTAGTTAAGTCGTTTGAAGAAAAAATAGTCCTGCATCAGTCTTCCCTGAATATACAGGCCGTCCAGCACATCGTATCGCAGGGACAGGGAATTGACCAACCTGTTTTTAGTATCTTCCTCATACATTTTATCTATCACAAAATAGGGGTTGGTAATAGCACCATCCGTAAATATCTTCTCTGTACCATCCGGCAGGTAACCAGGTTTCAGGTCCAGTACATTCAGGTTGGTTGGCAGCTGTATCAAGGTATAGTGAGCATTATGAACGTTCCCACCTACGTTCTGACGGTTTTTCACATTCTCTATCATATACATGGTATTCACAGCGGCTGTTACTTTACCGAATGTACTGTTGGCATTGATAGAGGCATTCCTCCTTTTATAAGAGCCACTGTTAACAAAATCCTTGCTATCTGTCTGTCCTATTGACAACCGGTAATTGTGGCGTTCCGTACTTTTGGAAAGCGACAGGGTATTTGAATACAGCAGGGCATCGGAGTAAAAGTTTGCCGGATTCTTTTTTTGTGCGGAATAAGGTCTTTCAACACCGTCAAACTGTATTGTTGGTTTTCCATCCAGTTTCTCCCCCCAGGAATATGCACCTGTTACAAGCGCTTCCTGCTGGCTTACCGGCCGTTTACCGTCCCGTCCCTGGCCATACTGATATTGCCAGTTGGTCATATCTACTATCCTTGAATTCGTCAATGAGGAATGGAGTTCTACCACCATGTCCTTTCTGGAAGATTTACCGTTTTTAGTAGTAATCAGGATCACGCCATTGGAAGCCCTGGAGCCGTATAGCGCAGCAGCAGCATTTCCCTTCAGCACGGATATGGTTTCAATATTATCAGGGTTAATCATAGACAGGCCATCTCCGTAGTCAATACCACCTCCGGCGTCGTTATTCCTACCGAAATTGCCTGAATTAACGGGCACCCCATCAATTACCCAAAGCGGAGAAGAGTTGCCCGAAGCAGAGATGGTGGATATCCCTCTTATAACAACCCTTTTTGATCCGGCAATACCATTAGCAGCTTCTCCAATATCCACGCCCGCTACTTTGCCCATCAACGCGCTTTGTATATTAATGGTTTTGTTCGTCGCTACTTCTTCTGCCTTTAATTGCGTAACAGCATAACCCAGATTCCGTTCCATCCGTTTTACTCCCAATGCGGTTACTACAAATTCATCCAGCTTTGAATGTGCTCTCAACAGGTTGATATTGAGGGTTAATACTTCCTCTCCATTTACATTAATCCCCCGGAGTTCTTTTGTATTATATCCTACAAATTTCACTATCACTGTATAACTTCCAGCCGGAAGCGTGATAGCATACTCGCCATTTTCATTACTGGTAGTTCCTACATTTCCGATATTAATGGAAGCGCCGGGCATCAGATTACCTTCTTCATCAAAGACCTTCCCCACCAGCTTTCCAAATTCTTTCTTTTGAGTAGCGCCACTGGTGATCAACTGTCTGGTGGCTTCATCTTTAACCAGGACCCATGTATTTCCTTCCTTTTTCAAGTGAAGCGGCAGGCCTGATATTATTTTCTTCAGCAATAACTCTGTACTCAAATTAGAATACTCTGCATCCGCTATCTGGAATGCGCTTACATCGGCCTTGTTATAAGCGATGGCAGCACCTGTAATATTCCTTACCTGCGCAATTGTTGATTCCAGCGAACCTTTTTTTATTTTAGCTGAATACTTTTCCTGGGCAAGCGATAAAGAAGTACAAGCACATACGAAAAATGCCCACAAAATGGATGCCTTGCGCCAGGCAAGAAAATACCTGGCACATCTCAAAAGATGCGTTGATTTCATAAATTTGATGATTGACTTTGTAATGTAATTATTAGATTCCCCTACCAGCCCTTATATGTATAAGGCTATATTTGCAATGCTTAATATATTTCTACCAAAGTTTTGCCGATCCATCTGTGTTGGCAATCTGTCAACAGGCAAAACACATTTATAATTTCCTCAGGACTTTGCTTATTCGTAAAATTCATGTCAATAGCAATTGTATCCAGTCCTGCTTTTTTATTAACAACATTGACCCCGAACTGGCTCTCCAGTATATTGGCCACTTCAGACAATCCTTTGCCTTTTAAATCCCAGCCACCGTTTCTCCAATTGGTAAGCGCCAGAGCATCCACGTTTTCTTTCTGGTAGGTTTTCTGTTTGTGATTGTAGACAACAGATTCGTTGGGTTGTAATACCCCTATTTGCCCCCCTGAGCTATTTTGCTCCACCCGGACCTTACCTGACACAACTGTTATGCTGGCTTCCGGTATCTGTTCATAACTCTTGATATTAAAACTGGTTCCCAGAACGGTAGTTTGTAAACCTTCCCCTGTCAACACCGTAAAAAGATGTTTGCTATCAGCAGCAACCTGGAAAAAAGCTTCTCCGGTGAGGTGCACCTCCCTGTGGTTATTAAAATCTGATCTATACGCTAATGTTGTTTTTGCGTTCAGCCAAATAATTGACCCATCAGGCAAAGACACCTTTTTTACTTCTCCGATTCCTGTCTGGTATTTTAAAAAGTCTATTTGCGTTTGATTATTTCTTTCCACCGGGAGCCCTTGCATCAGATAATACCAGCTACTCCAGATAATGCCAACCAGGCAGGCGGCAACAGCAACAGACTTCATGATTACCAGGTAATCAGGTACAGGCTTTTTATTTAATTTTATGGAGGTGGAAAATTTATTGAACATGCTTTGCTTTTCCTCAGGCGACAATTCCGTTGCTGCCTGGTCTTTCCCCATCTCCTCAAACCATTTCTCCAGCAATAGCCGTTCCCGGACAGAACATTTTCCCTTTACAAATTTGTCCAATAGTTGTTTCAGATCTTTTTCTGTTTTCATAAAATCCTATCTGCCATATTCAAGCTGGCTGAAGTTGTTTTAATACATGTAACAGAAAGATCAAAAATGGCTAGTCAGCAAAATGCAATTAACTATTTGGTAACATTAAACATTCAGGATTAGCTGGCAACAACGTGATTAAGTATCTGGTGAGGTTTAAATAAAAATGAAAAAGTAGCACGCAACAAAGAAAAAACAGCAAGAAAAAACTTTTCTTTAAGGCCAGGCTAAAACGCTTACGTGCTTCTTTAAGGTGGTTCCGAACGGTATTGGGAGAAATGTTAAGGTCCTGTGAAATCCACTCAATGCTTTTCTTCTTTATATATCTAAGTTCATATATGGTACGCATTTTCTGGGGTAACCTGGAATGTTCTTCATTCAGGATGCATTCCATATTGTTTATGGAGGATAACCTGCCAGCTGCTTCGGGGAGTTGAATGATGTTATCATCCAACAGCGTTTGCCAGATTCTTAGTTGCTTTGACTGTATTTTTTTATTCCTGAAATAGTTAAACACCGTATATTGAACCATTCCATACAAATACGAATACACCCGATTCTCAATTTCAACGGTGGTCCGTTTCTCCCATAGTGTAAGAAATATTTCCTGTGTTAAATCTTCAGCATCTATTCTGTTATTAATCCGTTTGTTTATTTCGCTGACCACCAATTGCACATATTGTTTATATAATAAGGAATAAGCCACCTTATTTCCTTGTTTCGATAGCTCCCACAATTCTTTATCCCTGGAATTAGTATCTAACATGTTAATTAGTAGTTCAACTGGAAATTTAATATTCTATCAATCACAAAATTATTTCTTGAATATTATTAAGATGTTAACTGTTTCCAGAAGCATGTAAAATCCGGGGGGTATCGCTGGAATATGGGGGATAGCCATTCTTTGTTAAAAGCCAACCCAAATACAGCAAAAGACCGCCATTTTCAGCGTCCTGATGCTATTCTATCCGGGTTGGCTTGCTATTTATCAGTTCATTATTGTTATACCAGTCAGGACCCCACATTCTGGGCAATCAGTTTCACATTGATGGTATACTCCACCTTATCTAATCCTGATGAATAATCTTTGGTGCTTTTAAAGGTGACCGTCTGTCCCAGCTTTAATTGTGACAGACTAATGCTGAAAGTACCCACCACATCATCGTCGCTGGGATAATCTTCATCATATACTGTTACCGCTACATTGGAATTAAACCATACGGAACGGCCACACTGCCAGGTATCTCCTTCTTTCATGGAAAAATAATCGTACGTCGGATAAGGATAGGCCGTACCACCATCGGCCGGATCTGGCTGGAAGATAAAATAGATCTCATTCTCATTGCCTGCGCCATCATTAGACGGGTGCACACATTTCAGGCTTTCAATGATCAGGAAATTGTTTTTCCTGGGCTGGACAACCGGTTTTAAATAGGGGTCCACTCCCTGATCCCCCAGAATAAAAGTATAGCATTCAACTTCAGCAATCCCTTCTTCCAGTCCTATTCCTATCATTAAAGTCGCACCTTTAATGCCTTCTTTAAGTGTATAATAAAGCGCTGCACTAGCTTCCAACTCTATGCCCAGGTCTATTTCGGTACCCGTTAACTTTCCGCCCAGGTCGGCAGGAGCGTTGGTCCACAACCCAAACTGTACGCCAACCATTGCTCCGGCTTGTACCCCCACTTCCAGTGACACTGTTAAAAATTCGGCCGACTGTACCCCTTTGGCATTTCCTACGCCAACGGCTATACCTATTGTAGCGGAGAATCCGATGATCAACTCTGCCTCAAAACCCAGCCCTATTGAAAAGCTACTGGCCGGCAGATCCAGGGATTTGAGCCAGCTGATCAGCTTTACAAACACCGGTTTGTCTACCAGGCCCGCAACATATGCCCGAACAGCAGGCAGATCCATATTTTCTACTGCTGCCAGCTCCTTTTTACCTTCAGGCGAGTTACTATAACTGGCCCAGACTTTTTCTGCTTCTTCAAATACTTTCTTTTCTGTTTCCATCAATGCGCGTTTCGTAACGGGTTCAGGATGTTCTTCAATAGCATTATCCATGGATTTGTAAGCCGCAACATAATTTGCGAGCTGTATTTTCAGTTTTTCGTTCATCGTGGTTTTTTTGAGGGTTAATCTATATAGGTGTAATTGATGGTATAATCCGCACCGTTCAGGTTGGTGAGGCGTTTGGAGCCGGAACCGCTGCCTGGTACAAAATCATTGCTTTGCAGGTAGGTGGCAAAGTTGGGATCATAATTCACATCATGGTCCCAGAGCGTGACCAGCACCTCATACTGAAAATTGAGGATCAGGTCCAGGTTCCAGGTATCCCCGTCCTTCATATTCTGGCTCTTATTGACACCAGCGGGAACACGGATAGGCAATCCACCATCTGCCTGGCATACTAAATACACTTCATCACCAGCTGTTACATCAGACTCTGAGGTGGACTTACAATAAATTGATGTGATTTTGATAGAGGGTTTACTCATGGTTAAAATTTATTAGTTAACAAAAAGATTTAGCGAGATGCATTCAGCCATCTTAGCGCTGAAAAATAGGATTTCACATGATCCCAGAGCTGGGAAACGAGGAAACTGTTAGCCTAAAATAATCATTTTTTTTTACGGAGGAGATTTTTTTTAACACACTTTGACCACATTATACGATAATTAATTTCGTATATTATTAATAATACAAATACAAAAGGGTGCCTCCATTATATTTGAAGACACCCATTTTGTTGTTTATACCGTCCTTCGTTTCACTATTAACCAATCATACACTTCAGCTATCAGACAAGTTCAAATCCATTATCGCTTCTTACCGTGCTTTCATTGCCAGCCCCCAATGATAGACACAACAAACCAGCAATACGGCAACCGCGCCCCATTGCGCACCAGCTGCATCGGATGCCAGCCCCATCAGCACTGGAAAAACAGCCCCGCCGGAAACGCCCATGATCAAAAGACCTGATACCTCGTTGGATCTCTCTGGCTTCCGCTGCAGCGCAAATGAGAATAATATGGAAAAGATATTTGCACAGGCAAACCCTGCCAGCGCCACACCGGCATAAATAATGCCAGTACCGGAAGCAAACAGGAGCACCACCATAGCCACCACAGAGGCAATAGCAGACACCAGATAAAAGCGGCTGGCAGACCATTTTGCAAGCAGAATAGCGCCAAAGAAAGTACCGGCTGTTTTAAAAACGAAATATACACTGGCTACATACCCGGCCTGTTCGAGTGCCATACCGGTTCTTTCCATCAATATCTTCGGACCGGAAACGTTGATACCAACGTCGATGCCTACCAATGTAAGAATGCCAAGGAAATACAGGAAAATCTTCGGGTCGCCCAGCAACGCGAAACATTCCGAAATCGTAGAGGTATTTTCCTTGCGATCATCCTCATGTAGTGAAGTAGCACTCAGCCAGATAAAAGACAACAGTGTAATGCCTGCGAATACCGGGAAAAGCCATTGCCAGTTATGGAAACGGGTACCGGCATACACAGCGATGATGGGCCCCAGGAAAGACGATATCGCTTTGATAAACTGTCCGGTGGTAAGGCTACTGGTCAGTTTATCTTTACTCACTACATTGATCAGCAGTGGGTTGAGCGCCACCTGCAGCAGGGTGTTGCCAATCCCTATCATGGCAAATGCTGTGAGCACAACCGGCAAGGTATAAGACATCATAGGCACCAGCAGACCTATTCCTGTAATCAACATACTCAATTGTACAGTGCGTTTTCTGCCGATCCTGTTCATCAGCATACCGGTAGGTACTGAGAAGATCAGGAACCAAAGAAAAACCACCATGGGCAACAGGTTTGACAAGGTATCGGACAGGGCGAAGTCTTTTTTTACGTAGTTAGTGGCAATACCCACCACGTCTACAAAGCCCATAATGAAGAAGCCGAACAATATCGGCGCCAGCTGTAGTACACCTGTTTTGGCCGGTGGTGGTTGTGGATTGCTGGTAGCTTGTTTCATAAGTTACTTGATGTTGTATTTATTTTATGTTCAGCCTGGCCATGCGGGCATACAGCTCTGCAATACAGGATTCATCGAGCAGCCATTTAGGCTTTCCTGCCTCGTCGCGTCCTTCGCTCCAGTTATGGTTGAGCAGGCCATAACGGTCACGGTTATCCCAGGCATGGTCTACCCTTGCAATAATAGCTTTCAAATATATTGGATCTTTGTCAATCGCGTAAAGCGCACTGTATCCACGGAACAGTACCGTTGCAAACCAGGGCAGGTCGCAGAACTCGCTGCGCATTCCTTCCTGCGGTTTGCCGAAATAATGATAGGCAGATACTGCGGTTTTCCTGGCATCACGGAGGTAATTTTGCTGCCGCGTGAACTCGTAGAGCATTACTGCTGCTTCCAGCATTGAGCCCGAATTGTAGGTGTAATAGACCGGGTTCACTATAACATTGGCGGTCTTAATATCATTCGCATACAAACCGGCGGAATCCCGCAGGTGTTTGTTCATCCACTCATAATACCGGATACCCTGCTGCAGATAATAAGGCTCTTTGGTAGCCTTGTATAATTTAAGGGCAGCTAATGTAGCCATACCATTGCTGCAGGCAGGCTTCTGATCGCCATGGCCTTCCAGCCAGGTAACACCGCCACCAAGTACATCCGACCAGCCGCTCATGATGAAAGCAAACACTTCTTTCGCCGTTGACAAATAAACGGGGTTGCCGGTGTTTTCATATGCTTCCGCATAGTCGATCGCCACCAGGCCGTTGTCATCGTAATAACGGTCTACCTTCTCAAATTTTGCCGGGTAGGCCTGGTACCCCGCCGGGGTCCGGGTAGTGTCGCGGTATTGATACATGGCAGCCATAACGGTATCAACGTACGACCGGTAGGCAGCTTTTTGGCTGGGCAGCCGCATCATATTAATGGCAGATGACACCACACCACTGAGTGGCCACAGGTAACTCACCTCTTTTGACTGTACATTCCCATCCTGCATATAAGTAAGAGAATCCTGGTGTTGCTGCGGGTAATACTCAGAAAAAAGTCCATGTTGCGGTACCCGGTACAGGGTCCATACCCGGTGAAACATTTCCGTTGCTCTTCGCTCGTATTCCCTGGCTGACTGTACCTGCTGTGCCACAGCGGGTATAACCATAGCAGTTAGCGCAATACTGAATAATATCCTTTTCATTTATCCGGTTTAAATGCATCCATCCCGGCCATGTATGTTTACCAGGACTGGAGCAGTTATCTATTTTTCGTTTTTCCAGATCGAGATCCTGGCGTAGATCTCTACCATCCCTATATGCGTGAGCAGGGAGTAATACCTCCCGATGTCGGAGCCGGACCAGTCTTCATAAAACTGGAATGTATCCGGCATACGAGCATGCTGCCATGCATAATCTACGTTGGCTACAAGGGTATTGATGTAGGTGGCGTTCTTGTCCAGCTCATACAGCTCCAGGTAGCCACGCAGCAGCATAGCAGTGAACCAGGGGTCGTGTGGAACGAAGAACCGGCCCTGACTGCCCACTTCACGGGTGAAGTAATTATAGGATGCCTGTGCCCAATCCTTGGCTTCCTCGAGGTAACTTTCTTCGCCGGTGATCTTGTAAAGCAGGGCAGCGTTCTGTATCATGGCGCCGGAGTTATATGTCCATTTAGCATAGTTGATGCTACCATCTTTGATCCAGACGGAGTTCCAGAAAGTATGATCCTCCGGATCCAGCATATATTTTTTGACCCAGTTATACCAGCGTTTAGCGGAAGCAAGGTATGTTTCGTTCTTTTCATGCTGGTACAACTGCAGTGCCAGTGTGGCGGAAATAGCGGTCACATTGGTAGCTTTGATATAATTCGGATCGTCTGGATTATTCATCACCCCTTCGTTCCAGTACAAGCCACCACCCGCTTCGGGGCTTTCGCCGGATGCGCAGAACACGTAACAAATCTTTGCCTTGCCGAGCAGTTCCGCATTGCCAGTAACCTGGTAGGCTTCCAGCATATCTATACCGGTAATAGCGTTATCATCGTAGAAACGGTCAGCACGGCCTTCACTTACAGGCACTGATTGGTAGCCTGCAGGCGTTCTGGACGCATCCAGGTAGCCTTCCATACCTGCCAGGGTACTGGTGTAATACCCTTGCGCTACCTCATCTGTATACCCTATCTGTTTGAGCAACGTAGCAGCAGTGAACATTGCAGAATATGGCCAGAGGTAGGCATACCTCGGGTCTCCCGGTTGAGCGGGATAGCTTTCCTTTACGTAGTTGCTACCACTGATGCTATAGTACTTGTAAATATTATCGATGGCCTGGCGGGCTTTGAGTTTGTAGGTGAGCGTTACGGAGGTAGTATCCCCCTTGCCCTTTACCGGTACATCTTCCCGCACTTTATAACACCCCGTAAGAGCAAGTGCCGCAGCCGTTATAATCAGAATGATCGACCTCATGTAAATGATTTTAATGGTTCAGCAATTAGTGCACGGTGAGTTTGTACGAATAGTCTTCCGCTGCATTCAGTTGCAGGATAAAGTTTCCTGATTTACCATCTGATCCGGTAGCGTATTTGTAGGTATAGTCCCATTGAGAATTATCTACAGGCACTACCTGATAATACGCGGCAGGAGTATTGGCATCCGGTGGCGTGGAATTAACCTGGTTCACACTGCCATATTTTATGGTACTGGTGGTACCGCCTGCATCTACGATGGTGAACTCGAATTTGAAACGATCGTCTTTCCAGCTACCGAAATCGAAATAAGTGATAGGCACATTCTGTGCTGACCAGGTGCCATTGCCGGTATATGATAGCTTGCCGATCACCTTGTTGTATGCGGAGGCAAAAACACCTGCGTCGGTGATTTCGATCATTTCAGCAGCTGCATTTGCAAAGTCGAGCCGGATGCGGTAGATCTTTTCGCCAGCCTGCCGGCCCTCTCCTCCTTCCTGCAGGCGGGTACCTTGTATGGAGTACGTTACCGGCGTGCCGCTGTTGCGGTCTACGAAGCTGTAGGCGCCGTCTTTCAGGCGGGTAAAGATCTCAAACACACCGTCTGCACCCAGTTTCATGGCTACTGCATCAGCCAGGTCAGTTCCACCTTCGGTGGCCTCTCCGGTGATGAACACGTTGGCCGGTATTTCGGTGAAACCCGCCGGTCTTTCGATCACGATAACTCTGGAGGAGTCTGCGCGTTTTTCATTGAGTCCTTTACTGGCTATAACTGTCCATTGCAGGGAACCTGATGTGGAGGGCTGAATGTTTGCCTTACTGGCAATGCTGTTCAGCACTTTATGAGAGAGTGCGAGGGAGTTCTGCACACCGTTGCCATTGGAAGCAACGGTGTAGATGGGGCGCCTGAAATCGCCACCTACTGTATCGAATGCTACTTCATACATAACCAGGCTACCGTCTTCTGCACGGGCTGCACTCCATTCAAAATTCACTACAGCGCTGGTAGCAGGCTGCAGCTTGTAGTATTTACCCATTTCCGGGTAATACAATTCCTTAACAGTGGAAATGTTGCTGTTGATGGTTTTATCTTTTTCGCAGGAAGCGAACGTCACTACGGCCACCATTGCGGCGATGATGCTATATATCCTGAAGTTGAATGTGCGTATCATATAATTTCTTTTGATGAGTATTGATATTGGTTGCGCTGGTATGATCACCAGCCGGCGTTATTCGGCAGGAGTTTTTGGTTCATGTCAATATCTGCTTGCGGTACCGGCCACAGGTAATGTTTCCCAACATTGAATACGCGGCGATCTACCGCCAGATGGCTGTTGCCCACTTTCATACCGTATAGCGTACCGTTCATTACGGTTTCAGCTATTTTCCAGCGGCGGATATCAAAGATCCGCTGGCTTTCCAGGGCCAGCTCGGTTCTGCGTTCGCGGCGTACCAGATCCGTCATGGCTGCACCAGCATAGCTGGCGAAGTTGAGGGCAGCGGGGTCTGTAAACCCTGCACGCTGGCGGAGCAGTTTAATGGTTTTGTTCCAGGTAGCCTCATCCATCTGGTTCATCATGACTTTAGCTTCTGCATACATTAGCAGCACATCTGCATAACGGATCAGGATAAGGTTCAGGCCGGAGTTGTTGTTGCCGTCTGCGGTGCGATCGTAGTACTTACGGAAGTAGTATCCCGTCTGGGAAGCATCTGACTTGTCTACCGCATTATCTCCCGTGCCGGGTGCCGTGCGGATGGTGATTGTTTCCCCACGTTTTGTAACGAAGGAGGACCCATCGTGTATAATAGTTGCTTCCAGGCGTGGGTCACGGTTCTGGAAGGGCGCATTTTCGTTGTACCCGGAACCGGTTTCGTTTATGCGCTTCCCATTCATCATAATAAAATCATCCACGAGCGACTGTGAAGGTGCCATGCCGCTGATGAGCACCCCTTCGGTGAAGGGGATAAAGAAGCGCTGCATGGCCTGCGTTCTGTGAACCGGCACAAACTCCATATTGAGCATTACTTCACTATTATTTTCATTCTCCGGCTGAAAAATACCTGCAAAGGAAGGGAACAGGGAGTAAACGCCATACGTATTGCTCATGATCTTTTCCAGCACAGCTGCGGCTTCGCTCCATTTGTTGTTGTAGAGCAGCACTTTTGCCTTGAGGGCCGCAGCAGCGCCTTTAGCGATACGGCCTTTGTCCGCATCAGTGTATTCGGCTTTCACCGGCAGCGCAGCGGTCAGCTCGTCAAGCTCTGTGAGTACATAAGCCAGCACTTCGGCCTTGGCCGTACGGGCTATCTGGAAACTTTCATCATAAGAGATCTCGTTTTTTATCAGCGGCACATCGCCATACCAGTTAACGAGGTGGAAATAGTGGAAGGCACGGATGAACCGGGCTTCTGCCTGATAGCGGGCCTTCAGGGCGGGATCGAGTCCGGGCACTTTATCAATATTAGCCAACAGGTTATTAACGTTGCGGATACCGCCGTAGTGAAAAGCCCACTCCCCAGCTACGCGGTTGGTGCGCCCATCATAAACACCGGCTGCAATAGCACGTGCCCCGCCACCGTTTACAGCACTGGAGTTGAAGGAATTATCACTGAGACTTTCGTTGAAGAAATAATAATCATCTGCATACATACCCGCATAGCAGTTATTAAGGCTCTGCATCGCAGCTTCCGGTTTTTGCCAGAAGGTGAGGTCTGTATCCTGGTAAGAAGGTCCGAGGTCGAGCTTCTTACATCCCACCGCTGCCAGCAGCAGCACCCCCATCACTATTGAACAATACTTTCTTGTCCTCATAATACAATCATTTAAACGTGGTTAAAAGTTGATATCCAGTCCTACTGCCCATACTTTCTGCACCGGATAAATACGGCCGCTGGTGCCGCTACCGAGCTGGTTCAGGTTGAGGGTATTATTAAACTCTGTCAATTCCGGGTCTAAGCCATTTTTCATACCAGTAATAGTGAACAGGTTCTGGCCTGTGAGGTACACCCTCACTTTCTGAATATTGGCTCTGTTGGTAAGGCTGGCAGGCAGCGTATAACCGATCTGGGCATTCTTCAGCCTTGCATAAGCAGCATTCTCGAGCCAGAAAGTAGAGTTGACATTATTAATAGCGGATTCTGTACCGGTAGTGAGACGTGGATAAGACGCGTTTGGATTATTCGGTGTCCACCGGTCCAGGTGTTGTTCGTATACATTATCCCAGTTGTTATGAAAAGCCTCTACGCCTTCACCCCGCAGGTATACGTTCCTTTTTCCCACCCCCTGGATGAAGATGCTGGCATCAAAGCCTTTCCAGGCAACACTGTAGTTCAGCCCGAAGGTAAAACGGGGGAAAGGGTTGCCCATAACAAAGCGGTCGTTGCTATCAATAATGCCATCACCGTTGCGGTCTACATATTTAATATCACCCGGCTTCACATCGTTCCCAAAGGCGGGTTTGGCGCTGTTCTTGATATCATCGAGGTTCTGATAAAAACCGTCTGCCTGGTAACCGTAATAGGAGCTGATCGGGAAACCTTCGCGGTTGATGTAGGTCACGTCTCCCTCCTGTATGAATGTTCTGCCTTTGAAGTCAACGATCTCGTTGAGGTTATCGGCCAGGTTGGCACCAATGGTGTGGTTGAACGCGCCGGTTTTGGCCCGGTAGTTAACCGCGACTTCAAAGCCCTGGTTCTTCACCTTACCCGCGTTCTGAAATGCCGGCGTAGCACCGTACAGTCCCGGAGCGGGCAGTTGCAGCAGAATATTGTCTGTGATCTTGTTGAAATAGTCGTAGCTGATGGTGAGCCTGTTGTCGAGCATAGACAGGTCGAAGCCGATATTGGCGGAGCTGGCAGACTCCCAGGTGATTACCGGATTGCCAACCGCAAACGAGGAGCCTGCCTGTGGCAGGTTATTGAAACCGTACATATTGCTCACTGTCGTATATACGTTCAGGTAACCATAGTTGGAAATGATCTGCTGGTTGCCTAACTGGCCCCATGAACCGCGCAGCTTCAGGTCGCCCACCTTCTGTTTTATTGTTTCCATGAATGGTTCATCCGTAATACGCCAGCCAGCGGAGAAAGATGGAAAGAAGGCACCACGGTTGCCTTTGGCAAAGCGGCTGGAGGCATCATAGCGGAAGTTGAATTCAAAATAGTACTTGTTATTGAAGGCGTAGTTCAACCTGCCGAAAACGGAGTTAAGCGCCCACTGATCGGTACGGGTATCGTAGGTATCATTAAATCCTGTGAGGGTTTGGGTACCGGCAGTGGAATCGCCGGTGAAGTTGTCTACATTCAGCTTGCGGGTTTGGCGATACTCGTTTTTCCATCCTTCCGTAGCATATCCCAGCAAGCCTTTTACTTCGTGTACCTTATTGAATGTCTGGTCATAGTTGAGCAATGCCTGGAAGTTGTCCTGTATACTGCGGGCATGGTTTACGGTTCTGGCACTCTGGTTGTCTGAACCGGAATAAGGCGCGTAGTCTATAGAGCGGCGGAACTCGTCCATGTTATTTACACGGATATCTGCACCATACACCACTTTGGCGGATAAATGTTTGGTGATAGCGTATTCAGCATTGGCCATATAGTTGTAGCTGTCGTTATTGTACAGTCTGCGGCCGCCCTGCTCCAACTGCGCCAGCGGATTCACGGAAGAGGTGGGTGGCAGGAAGTACCTACCTGCCGTATCTTTGATTGGATAGATACGGGGAATGCGGATAGCCGTGGAGATAAGCCAGTCTGAATAATAGGCATGTTCCCGGATTTTTTGTTTGGCATAGGCAAAATTACCTCCCAGCTTTAATTTGCCTAGCTGTGTACTGAGGTTGACCCTGCCGTTATAACGCTGGTAGCCATAGTCTGGTCCGCGATAAAGACTGTTCTGATCGAGATATCCGCCCGACAAAAGGTAGGATACTTTACCAACGGCGCCGGTGACCCCCAGGTTATGATTATGTTGCAGTGCAGCGGGGCGCATCACTTCATCCATCCACCATTTTTCCGAACCCAGTTCTCCTTGCCGGCGGATCTGCGCGGGAGAGAACTGTGCAGGTTGTCCGGAGTTGACCAGCGCCTCGTTTTTGAGCTGCATATATTCCACGCCGCTTACCGGTTTAATCAGGAACGTGGGTTGCTGAGCCCCCACCATCCCATTATAGGTAATGCGGGGTACTTTGTTGAGCTTCCCTTTTTTGGTGGTGACGAGTATCACCCCATTGGCCGCGCGGGAGCCGTAGATGGCGGAAGATGCCGCATCTTTCAGTACGCTGATGCTTTCAATATCATTAGGATTGAGCAGGTCGAGTGAGCCGGGCACACCATCTACCAGTATCAGCGGGCTGGAGTTGTTGACCGTACTTACGCCGCGCACGTTGATGTTGATGGCAGCACCTGGTTCTGTAGCGTTCTGCTGGATAATAAGATTGGGAGCTGCTCCCTGCAACGCCTGTACGGCGCTGGTAACAGGTTTCCCTTCCAGGTCTTTTGCGCTCACCACGCTCACAGCACCTGTAAGGCTGGTGCGCTTCTGGGTGCCATACCCTACCACCACCACATCAGACAGTGTGCTGCTGGCCTGCTTCAGGGATACATTCAGTTGGTCTGCATTTGTAACCGGCACTTCGCGGGAAGTAAAACCAATCGAAGAAAACACCAGCAGTTGGTTGTTGCCGGTGGGAATTTTTAAGGAAAATACGCCTTCGGCAGATGTAGCCGTGCCGGTGCCGGTACCTTTGAGAGAAACGGATACACCCGGTATAGGTTGTTTGGTAAGCTCGTCCGTAACGCGACCGGTAATGGTGCGAGCTTCCTGTGAGTAAGCGTGCTGCGCCATCGTCAGCAACACCAGCAACACCAGCAATGGGTGTCTGGTTTTAAGTAAGTGCCTTTCTACAATAACGTGCCAATAATTAAACATAGGCTTGAATTTTAATCAATGTGGAATTTTTTTTGGAAGCCCGCCGGGTCAAAAAACGGCAGGCTTGTCAGACAGTTCGTACTCCAGCTTTCCTCCTGCTGTCAGTTGCCGGAACAGTATGGAGTTCTGCGGAAGTTTTTTCCCGTTAAATGTTGGGTGATGGAGATAGATATTGGCAGCACTGTTATTACGCGTAACAATCTCGAGCGTATTGCCTTTGTAATATTTTTTGTTCAGCCTGATCTCTACCTTGTCAAAGAGTGATGAGCCTATCTGCATAACGGGCTTTGCGGCCGCCCCGCCCTGCACGTCAAAGAGTCCGATGGCGCTCATTACGTACCAGGCCCCCAGCTGTCCCTGGTCTTCATCCTGACCATATCCGTAACCGTGAATACCTTCGGTACCGTAGAAGTCATTGCAGATGGCTCTCACCCATTTCTGTGTGAGGTATGGTTTACCGGAGTAGTTGAACATCCATGGCATTTGCAGGCAGGGCTGATTACCGTGGTTATAAGGTGCGGACAAACCGGAGAATGCGTCTATCGTAGTGCCACCTCCGAAAACCGTTTTTTGCGCGGCAGTAAAAATGCTGTCAAGCCTTTTATTGAATTCCGCCTTGCCCATTTTAGCGATCAGCCCTTCGGGGTTGTGTGGCACATAAAAAGAGTACTGCCCGGCATTTCCTTCCTGGAATCCACGCCAGGGCTCCTCTGGTTTGAAGTTATCGACAAAGCGGCCGTTGGCATAACGGGGTCGCATATATTTTATGTCGGTATCGAAAATTCTTTCCCAGCCTTTGGAGAGTCTCATCAGGGTATTATAATCGCTGGTTTTGCCCAATGCTTTTGCCCATTGGGCTACTGCGTAAGCGCTGAATGAATATTCCAGTGTGTGGGAGCCGGAGAAGTTCCACCCGCCGGGAGCGGGATCAATATGATCAACATAACCATATTTACGGAAGCGTTCCACATCATCTTTCCCTGCACCTTCCGGCCTGTTTTCGTAACCGATCTCATTCTTCAGCGCCGCGGCGTACCCTTTTACCACATCAAAATCGCGGATACCATAGTTGTATGCACCAGCCATAACGAGGCCTACAAAGTTGGTTCCCACACCAGATACATATTTGCTGGAGGCAATACCATCCCCCAGCCATCCAGCATCGTTGTATACCAGCAGCTGACTGCTTACGAAGTCTGAATAATATTCAGGGTATACCAGTGCCCACAATGGTGTCAGGTTCCAGAAGGCTCCCCATACAGCATCTGTATTGTAATGCTGATGTATTGGAGTTCCCTGCTTGTTGAGAGGAATTTGCCCGATGCCGCCGGTATTTTTTGGATAGGCACCGTTCACATCGCTGGCAAGACCGCGCCCCAGTACTGCGTGGTACAATCCTGTATAGAATTTTGTGCGGTCGGACTTTGAGCCACCGCTCACGCTGATACGGCTGAGGTAATCGCTCCACTTTTCGTGTGCCTGCTGCCTGGCCTGGTCGAAGTTCATTGAAGCAGCTTCGCGCTGCATATTGAGGCGGGCATTTTCTATGGAAGTATAAGAGAGCCCCATGCGTACCGTAACAGCTTCCTGGTTTTTGGTAGCGAAGGTGAGGTACAGTCCTGCTCCTTTTCCGCTGATATCAGCAGCGCCGGCCGTTTGTGTTTCTCCGCGAAAGGTGCCGAAAGTCGCCGGTTTTTTATCTGTCACTGCCGAAAAATACATGGCCACCTCTGCTCCCTGCTGGTACTTCTGTACATAAGCGGGCAGGGTGATCACGTAGCCTTCAATGCGGCCATCAGGTGTTATGTATACATGTGCATCTTTTACTTCGCCGCTTTCGCCTTGTTTATTGCCAATATCGAAAAGTATATGAGCATCTGTACCGGCAGGGAAGGTAAACCGCTGAAAGGCCACGCGCTGCGTAGATGTCAGTTCAGCCCTGATGCCATAACGCTTCAGCAATACAGCATAATATCCTGCGGTTGCTTCTTCCTGTGCACGATCAAACGCAGAGCGGTAGCCCGACAGGGAATCCTCCAGCTTGCCGGGTATTGTAATCAATTGCCCTTTGGTAGGCATCAGTGAAACACCACCTACCTGGAACTCGTGAAAATTGGGGAACCCTTCTATGGAAGTATGCCTGTAGTCGTACCCCACTGCCTCCCAGCCGTTGGGATTTCCATAATGCCCGTTGGTAGACGGGCCGGGTTTGGCCATGCCGAATGGAGAAGCACCGGGCGCAAAATGAAACCAACGGGAATGCGCTGTACCAATCAATGGATTTACATAACTGACAGGATCATTCTTTTGCTGCGCACGGAGATGGGATACTGAAAAAACAAACAGCAACAACCAGAGCATCCAATTTTCCTTTCTCATAACTAACATTTTTTTGTGGTGATAACTGTCCGGGAACAATGTCCCGGACAGTTTACCTGTTATTTTACAAAAGCTTTAACCACTTTAGCTGTAGCATTGCCTTCGTTGATCATCTTATAAGACCCTGCAGCAGCAGGTATTGCAAATGTTTCGGCATAGTTATACCGCTGCCGGAAACCATTGGCAGTTTCCACCAACACCGAATCACCTTCTACCAGCATGAGCACATGGCACTTGCCTGCTGTTTCCACCGTCATGGTGTCTGTAAATTCCATTCTATGCACATCATAGAAATGTTCCGCATGAGTGGGAGCATGTACCAACTGCCAGTTTTCGCCGCTGGCGATCACCTGCTGTTTCGAGATCAATTCTTCCTGTACCCGGTTGCCCTTCCGGCTGAAATCGAGGTTATTGAAAGCATGATCAATATTGATAGGTCTGGGTTTACCGTTAAGGCCCAACCGTACCCAGTCGTACATTTTGAATGTAAAAATGTAAGGGGTGGCACTGATTTCCAGCACCAGGTTATCCTTGCCGGAACTATGTACTGTACCGTTGGGGATCAGGAAAAAGTCGTGTTTATTGGCTTCAAATACCTGCACATATTCTTCGATATCGATGGCTTTGTTATCAGCCACACTTTTTTCCAGCGCCTGGCGGAAAGCGGCAGGATCGATATTCTCCTGGAAGCCGAGGTACACCTTTGCGCCTTTCTTGCAATCCAGCATGTAGTAGGTTTCATCCTGTGTGATAGTTTCACCGAATTGTTCCTGAATATATTTTACGCTGGGGTGGCACTGAATAGAAAGATTGCCGCCATCGAACGTATCGAGGAAATCGAACCGGATGGGGAAATCGATCCCGAAGCGCTGCTGATCGTGCCCAAGTACTTCTTTTGAATGCGTTATCATCAGCCAGTCGAACGCTATTTCCAATAATTTGCCCTCACTTTCAAACACTAATCCATTTTCCGGCACTATCATTTCGAACGACCATGCGTAGTTTACCTCTTCTTTATTCAGACCGGAAATTTTTTCCTTCATCCAGTCGCCTCCCCATGCACCAGCTTCAAACCATGGCCTTACGCGGAAAGCGTTTTGTGAAAGGTACTGCAGTCCTTCACTGATGGTAGTGTAGCTGGCCCATGTGAATTGTTCTTTCCACTGACCGTCCGCAATCACTTCGATGCGTGACAAAATCTGCTGTTTATGCGCATTGAGCAGCACCCAGTCAACGAAATAAAATCGTTTGTAGGTTTCCTGGTTATCATTCCATTCGGTTCCACCGAGGTTATTGGCTGAATGGGCGCGCATACGGTATTGCAGCTCATTCTTGGGAAGGTCTATATACACTACCGGTGCCTGCAGCCCGGTAAGAGCGGCTCCCACACCGATTACCAGCGTGATGCCTTCAGTTGCCGGTTTTATGCCTTGCAATTTGTTATCATCAAACAGTTCTTTCAGGGTGATAGTTGCCTTTCTGCCCCACACTGTTCCTTTTTCACCGAGGAAAGGCGCAACCAGTGCTTCCACCTCTTCAGCAGGTTTCATCAATACATCGGTGTACACCAGGTTCACGGCCACTCCCGCAGCCGCCAGCTCCCGCGCCAGGGAGCTGCCAATATACTCCCAGTCGTTACCAATATATCCGTCTATCAAAATAACATTACGACCGATCATCCAGTTAGCAAGACTGGCATATCCGCTCTGGATCTTGCCTTGTCCCAGCCTGGCAAAAGGGTACATGTCGTAATGCCCCGCCGGTGGAACGACTCTTTCTGCCGTTGTTGCCGGCAGCAAGGGTTGTGTTGTTTTTCTCCAATTCATGATGGTGTTCATTTTCTATCTCGTGTTGTTATTTGTGCCGAGTATGGATTTGCATAACCATGCAGCTCCTGAAAGCGCCGAGTTTTCACCACGGCTGGAAATATGTATGCTTGTTGGTATCTTTTTTTTCAGCAGGCATTCCTGTAGTGCAGGCAGAAAATAAGGATGTGCTTTGCGGATGTTGCCCCCGATCACCATTCGTTCAGCTTCAAAATCCTGTAGCCACGGTGCCAGAACATCGCCTACAGCGTTGCCTAGTTCTGCAAACAGTGCTAATGCTGTTGCATCCTGCTTTTCGGCTAGTTCTCCGATGTTCTTCACTTCGTTCAGGCGGTGGCCGGTACGATGGTGATATTCGTTCAGCAGCCAGCGTGAAGAGATGTAGTCTTCCGCAATACCGGCCTTGTACGGAAGATGATAGATATATCCTTCGGGCGGCACGCCTTTCCCCTGGTGTACAATCACGTTATTGTGCAGGAAAGTGCCTCCCAGGCCGGTGCCCAGTGTAACAGCTACCATGCGGCTGCATCCGGCGCCCTCTCCCGCCCATGCTTCGCCAAGAGCAAAACAGGAAGCATCATTCTCGAAGTAAATACCTTTTGAAAATCCGAGCGCGGTGGTAAGTGCCTCCCTGATGTTTAAGCCGTATAGTGATTCGTATTTGGCCACACCTTTGATCAGCGAAATACCACCCGGATAATCAAACGGCCCGGGCATGGCAATGCCGATGGCTGGTACGTCTGTATTGGCGGCAGAAAGTACACGGCCGATGGCCACCGTCCACCTGTCAAGAATATCCGCTGCTCCCGCTGCGGCATTCACTGGTTCTTTGAACTTGCAATCATCCAGCACAGCCCCGGTGGTGAGGTCCACAAGGGCCGCCGTTATATGGGAACCACCAATATCCGCACCGATTACATAAGTATTGTTCATATGTTTGAACATATTAAGAATTAAGAAAAAAATATCCTTTTCCTGCATGGAGCAAAAAAAGGATGTAATAATAAGCTCAGCGTTCTGATCTTATTTCAATGGAATACGTGAATTTGTCGGACCTATAATACCCTATGTTATATTCCACCGGCCTGTCGCCCGGATCATAAACGAATCTTTCCCTGAAGAGCACGGGGCACTTAGGGTCTGTATGCAGCTTTTTTGCAACATTGCCGGCAGTCAGGGCACTAATGTGCTCGCTGGAGCGTACTACAATGATGTCGAATTTTTCGGACAGCAGCTGATACAATGGACGGTTCAGGTCGTCGTTTTCAGTAAGGGTGATACGAGGATGAAAGTAACTTTCGAAGTAAACGATTGGTTCTCCATCCACACCTTTAAGTTTGCTGAGTTTGCAGATTGGTGTATTGAGCTGGATATTGAAGAAGCCGGCCATTTTTTCATCGGCTTTTACCTTTTCCAGCTTCAGCAAAAGGTTGGAAGTAATGATACCACGTTTGGACATTTCCTTGGTGAAGCTCTGCCAGTCCTGCAAACTGGTGGAGAGTTGCCGTTGTGCAACTTTGGTACCTACTCCTTTTTTCCTGGCCAGCAACCCTTCGTACTCCAGTTTATTGGTGGCCTGCCGGATGGTATTCCTGGAAACGCCCAACCGGTTGGCCAGCTCCACTTCCTTTGGCAGGAAGGAGCCATTCTGATATTCCGGCTGGCTGATCAGGTTCCGCAGCAGTTCTTCCACTTGTATGTGGAGCGGTAATTTACTTTTATGATCTATCTTTAAACTCATGTATGAATGTTCAAACATACTAAAGTTTCTAAAATAAAACAATTCTTTCTGTTTTTTTTTGTGCGGGGATCAGACAGCTATACAAAGATCCCATGATTAATGGCACTTGAATACCTGAGCATAAGCAGTAAACATGAATTAATCCAGTCCCTGCTGTAGGAAGAATTTTTGCTGTACCGGATCACGCGGGTTGCAGCAGCGTTGTACTTATAGAACGCTTTTACTATAGCGTTACTATGCCTTTACTATGCTTTAACTATACTTCAGCACCGGCATTACCCACTGATAAAATAAAGGTGACCTGGCAGCCGCTTCAAATCAGCTTTTAAAATATATCGTTGTATCCAGGAGTCCATATTTGACCATATTGTCCATATTTGGCCTAAATGGCCTTTTCATTTGGCAGGTACTCCGGGATTAATCAAATTACCTGGAAAAGCAGGCAATATGGCAAGACAAGCAGGCCCTCTTTTAATAACCGGCACCCGATCCAACCTCACCTTCTACAAAATGAACGGGCGGTATTATGCGCGGCTGAAGAGCAGTTTGAGTAGCAAGCGGGTAAAGACTTCTCCTGCTTTTGCCAGGACCATGCTGTATGCCAACAGGCTGGCATTATGTTCCCGTATTGCCTCCCGGTTATATCGCAGTATGCCGGTAGCAGCGCAACAGGTAGCCCTGTACAGGAAAATGACCAGCACTGCGCTGCGACTGCTCAAAGCCGGCATCGGGGAAGAGCGTTTAGCTGCTGCGCTGGCAGCTGTTTACATACCTGCCCCCGCCATTAGTGCAAGCACTACCGTTTTACCAGCCGTACGTGCCATGGTAACCTCATCCGGGCAGCTCGTATGGTACTTTCCGGAAGAAGTAGTCTTTACCATACATTGTCCGGGGAAAAGCCCGCCCCGCATAAAAGCCTGCCGCCAGAATTAACTGTAATTATTGAATTGCTTTATATAAATTAGCACGTTTTACCAGGGTATCAAAGTAATGCCCGTAGCCATATTATATGCCAAAAGACTAACTAATGGCTTCAACTCAAATTATTATGGATGCCGACACCTGGAAGGCGTTTCAGCAAGGCAGCAAAGAAGCCTTTGAAACCATTTACGACAGGCACTGGCATACATTGCTCAGGTATACTTATAGTGTTGTAACGGATCAGGATATAGCCAAGGATATCCTGCAGGAATATTTTATGGAGATATGGGAAAAGCGCGAGACATTACCTGTACCTCAAAATACGGAAGCCTTTCTTCTGTTTGTATTAAAGCACCGTATCCTCAATGCTTTACGTAAAGAGCAGATCCGGGAAAAACATATCCACCTCTTTTCTTCGTTAAAGCAGGCCGCCGCAGATGATACCGTAGCCAATTCCATGCTCTTTAAAGAAGCATACCAGACATTGCTGGCGCAGGTAAACCAGTTGCCTCCCCGTATGAAGCATGTATTCCAGCTAAAGCACTTCGATAATCTGGAGATAGCAGAAATTGCTACCACCCTGAACATCTCCGGGCAAACCGTACGCAATCAGCTCAATGAAGCCTCCCACCGCTTAAAAACCAAGCTCAGGAATAATTTCCTTACGCTGATGTTCTGAGGCTGGCCAATTAAAAAAGGCCACCGTTGCTGCCAGAAAAAATAAATTTTCCACCACACTGGTTATTCGTGTTCCGACATGTGACTACCTATTAGCAAGTTGTAAAAAATGGAGAGAGAAGAGATCTATAGCCTGTTGCAGCAATACCAGCAGGGAAAGCTCAGTACAGAAAACACGTTGTTATTATATACCTGGCTGGATCAGGTAGCAGCACATCCCATAACCGAACAATTACCGGATGCCGACGCTAATGCCATGAAAATGTCGGTATGGGAGCATATCTCCTCCCAAAGCAGCAAGCCCCGTGTATTCTGGCTGCGCTGGAAATGGGCAGCAACTGCCGCTATACTGCTGCTGTTGGGTATCACTTATTTGTTCCGGCAATTCATCCATCAGGCCCCTCCTCCAATCAAAATGCTGATGGCCAGTACCGGGCAAGGGCAGATGTTGTCCCTGCAACTACCCGATAGTTCTGTCATCTGGCTGAATGCCAATACCACCCTGGAATACCCTGAAACGTTTTCGGATACTCTCAGAAAGGTGGTTCTGGTAACCGGAGAAGCTTATTTTGATATCCGGGAAAATCCCCACCGTCCATTTGTTGTACAATCCAATCATTTAATCACCAAAGTACTGGGTACCACTTTTAAAATACGTACCTATAAAGAATTACCAGACCAGGTAGCAGTAGGTACCGGTAAAGTGAGTGTAGCCACCACCAGGCACCGGTATCTTAGCCAGCTGACTGCTACAGACAGGCTGGTATATCATGCAGCCACCGATTCCTTTGACCTGGATAGTGTGACCAATGCAGAAGTGGCAGACTGGATCCAGGGTAATATCGTTATGACCAGCGCTTCTATACAGGATGTGCTGAAAGAACTGGAAGGGATCTACTCTGTACAATTTATAACATCGAGAAGCCTGGAAAAGGGGAAACTGAGCATTGCCTTTAAAAAGGGGATGCCACTGGAACAGGTGCTGCAAATGATAGAAAGAGTCAGTGTCCAACCTGGAAAGATTCACTTCAGGAATAAGGAAGCGGGGCTTTACGAAGTATATTAATTCATCACCCCTCAATATAAAAACACGCATAAACGCCAGGCCCGTGTGAGCCTGCAAGTGAACTGCTATTGCCTAAACTTTAATCTGTTAAACATGCAATTGAAACGTTTACACCATTTATGGCCTTATCCGAAAAGGCCACTTTTTCTGACTACACTTTTTATTTCCTGGTTGATGGTGACCCCGGTATTTGCCACCAACGGGCAACTGCTTAAAAAGGTGGTGACCAGCTTTGCTGTTCCGGAAGGGAACCTCATCCACGCCATCAGCGCATTGGAAAAACATAGCGGGATGAAATTCTCCTATGATGAGAACTATGTACAACGTTATGAAGTAAAGCGGGCCAACTGGGACAAGGCTACCATTGAAAAAATCCTCACGCAACTGGTAGCCAGCACCAATCTCGCGTTTGAAGAAAAGTTCAATACTATTATCATTTATCCCGATGCAAACCATGCAGCCGGCACAGCGCAGCCATCGGCTCAAAGAGTTATCAAAGGGAAAGTAATGGAGGGCAATGATCCTATCCCCGGCGCTACTGTCAGGATCAGGGAAACCAATGCAGCGGTCATCACCAATGAGCAAGGCGCGTTTACTATTAAAGTTCCCGCCGAAGGAAAATACACCATGCTCATTACCGCCATTGGTTTTAAGCGGGCTGAAATCAAACTCTCTGAGACCAATGAATATACGGTACAACTTGAATCCCTGGCATCCGAACTTAAACAGGTAGTAGTAGTGGGATATGGTACACAACGCAAGCAGGACCTTACCGGATCCGTTGTTTCCATCAAAGCAGATGATCTGGTAAAATCGAATCCCGTGACCCTGGAACAAGGTATACAGGGTAAAGCAGCCGGTGTATTTGTAACACAAACAGATGGCGCTCCCGGCGCAGGTATGAGTGTACAGATCCGTGGCACCAATTCCTTCATGGGAGGCACAGAACCATTGTATGTTATTGATGGCGTGCCGATGACAGAGGACAATGCCTCTGTTACACCAGGGTCTGGTTCCACTTTTGAACAGCAGAAGGTGAACATGCTCTCTTTCTTAAATCCTGGTGAAATTGAGTCCATAGAAATATTGAAAGATGCCTCTGCCACGGCCATCTATGGCTCCCGTGGTGCCAATGGGGTGGTGATGATCACTACCAAAAAGGGATTAAAAGGAAAAGACAAGATAGATTTCCGGGTGGTAACCAGTGTATCCCAGATATCCAAGAAATATAAATTACTGAATGCAGAGCAATTTGCGGAGTATCAGAACGAAACTTACCGTAATGCAGATAAATACCTGGGCACTACTTATGAAGCAGATGACCAGCTTCCCTATCCGGGCCGCTATGACGATGTACAGAAAAGGTACCTGCCAGCACCTGCTGATTTCAGAGGCGGTGGTACCAACTGGCAGGATGAAATTTATGGCGCAGCACCGCTGCAGGACTACACCCTCAGTTTTTCCGGTGGTACAGATAATAACACCTATCTGTTGAGCGGCAACCTGATTGATCAGAAAGGTATTATCAACAATTCCAGATTTAAACGCTATAGTATGCGGGTAAACCTGAACAGGAAAGTAAAAGACTGGTTGCAGGTAGGTACCAACATTACTTATTCCCGTACTACCAATAACCTGGTGACCACAGGCGCCAGTGTAGTAGGACCAGAAGGAGGCGTTATTAAATCCGCCCTCACCTTCTTACCTACTGTTCCCATGCAGGACACCGTAAGCGGGGAATTTACCCAGCTATACTTTACCTCTAACCCTTACCAATATACTAAACAGGCATTAAACCAGGTTACCAACACCCAACTGCTCACTTCCACCTATGCAGAAATAGCTTTTACCCCTGCATTAAAACTGAGAAGTGTGCTGGGCTGGAATGTATCCAATGGTAAAAGAGATCAGTATTTCCCACAAACTATCAATGAAGGGAATGCTGCCAAAGGCCGGGCCTATGCCGCAGATAATGACGGCCAGACCCTGAACTCAGAAAACTATTTTACTTACAATAAGCTGGTAGGAAAACATAGTATCAATGCCACATTAGGGTTGTCTTACGGCCAAGGGGTATATCAATGGAAACAGATAGGCGTAACCGGCTTTATGAACGATGCGTTGACCAATAACAGTTTGCAATCAGGTACTATTGTCAACAAACCCATATCGGGCAAGTCTGACTGGAAAATGCTTTCTTACTTCGGGAGGGTCAACTATGTATTTAACGATAAATATCTGTTTACCGCCACTTACCGCCGGGACGGTTCCAGTAAATTTGCGGTCAATAACAAATGGGCTGGTTTTGCTTCTGGCGCAGTAGCATGGCGTATTTCGGAAGAAGCATTGTTAAAAGAGGCAAAGTGGCTCAGTAATCTTAAGTTAAGGCTCAGTTACGGGCAGTCAGGCAATCAGGGCATCGGCTCGTATGCTTCCCTTTCCCAGATCAGCGCCTCCAATTATCCTTATAACGGCACCTTGACCAATGGCTATGTAGTATCTACCCTGGGCAATGATAACCTGCGCTGGGAAACTACGCATCAGATAGACCTCGGGCTGGATATAGGTCTTTGGGATGAGCGGATCTCCGTGGTGCTGGATTATTACAGTAAAAAAACCAAAGACCTGCTACAGAACGTGACCTTACCCACCAGTACCGGTTTCTATTCCCAGCTGCGCAATATAGGTAAAGTAGCCAACGAAGGTTATGAAGCAGCGGTATCTGCCCGGGTGATTGATAACAGGAATTTCCGGTGGAACACTGCTGCCAACATCAGCTTCAACAAAAATAAAATACTGGACCTCGGAGATGTAACTGAACAATGGGTACAGCAGATAGGTACCGAGCCGGTAAACTATCAGCCATTTATCCAGATAGTAGGCAAACCTATCGGTATCATCTATGGCTTTAAAGAAGATGGCATCTTCCAATCAGAAGCAGCAGTTATTAACAGCAAATTCTATGAAGGCCAACCTGCTGAAGCGATCAAAAGGCAGGTAGGCGAAGTGCGTTATACCGATAAGGATGGCAACCATGTGATTGATGCCAATGACCGCATGATCATCGGGGATGTAAACCCTGATTTCTTTTACGGCTTTACCAATAACTTCAGTTACAAAGGATTTGATCTCAGTATTTTCTTTCAGGGAGTACAGGGAGGAAAGATCATCAATACCCTGAAATACATTACAGATAACCAAGGCAGTTTTTCCAACACCTCCCTGGAAGCCTATAATAACAGGTGGACCGGTGAAGGCGCTACAGGTACCAATCCTAAAGCGGTACTTAATTCATTCCGGTTATTACGTTTTTCAGACAGGTTTGTAGAAGATGGTTCTTACCTGCGGCTGAAAAATGTAAACCTGGGTTATACATTTAACATTACTGACAACCGCATTATAAAAGCTTTACGGGTTTATACCAGTATGAACAATCTCTTTACCATTACCAGGTATAGTGGTTATGATCCGGAAGTAAACGGGTTCGGACAGGATCCTTCGCGCCGTGGTGTAGACCTGGGCAACTATCCCAATTCCAAGACCTATTCAATAGGTATTAACTGTACTTTTTAATGCTTAAAACCGTCATCATGCAATCGTTCAAATATTTGTTATTCATGGCAGCGCTGTTGTTTTTTGCAGCAGGCTGTAAGAAATCACTTGATGAAAGTGTATATGATTTTTATTCTCCCAATAATCTTTATAAAACACCTGCAGATGCAGAAGCTGCTGTTACAGGACTTTACGGCCATCTGCACAGTTGGGATTTCTATAAGTCGCCCGCTTTATTTTCAGAGGATGTAGATCATGATCATATTGTGGGACCACTTTGGAACATGGGTGGCGTAGGTGCTGGAAACTATACCGGTTCCTTTGTTATTAATGGTTTATGGCATGGGTATTATTACCTGATATCCCAGGTAAATACCATTATGGATAAAGTACCAGCTATTAAAATAGAGCCCGACTCTACCCGGAACAGGATATTGGGCGAAGCTTACTTTTTCAGGGGATGGTCTTATTTCAACCTGGTAAGATTGTGGGGAGCAGTACCTATCCGTTTAGAAAACCCTACTAACGGCAGCAGGGATATGGGCAGGTCTTCTGTAGAGGAAGTATACCAGCAAGCCATCAATGATTTGCAGGAAGCCGAAAAATTACTACCCCCCAAAGGAGGATCATTTACCGGCGCTGTAGGTAAAGTAACCAAAGGAACTGCCAAAGCGATGCTGGCAAAAGTGTACCTGACGATGGCATCCGGCGCATTGAGCGGGGCACAGCTAAGCGTACGTGGCGGGGCAGACAATGCCCTTTACACTTACACCAAAGATGTAGTAAAAGGACATGAGCAGATGGACAGCAAAACACTTTTTGCCAAAGCACGGGATAAAGCGCTGGAAGTAATGCAAAGCAAAGAGTATGATTTAATGCCCACCTTCATGGGCATATGGGGACGTGCGAACAAGAACAATAAAGAATTTCTCTGGGAACTGCAGACGATGGACAATAATGATTATGGCACCCTGCTGCAGAACTACTACTCCGCCCCATGGTATGGCGGGAACTCTTACTACTGGATGTCTGCCAACCTGTACAACAGTTATAGCGATACGGATGCCCGTTCTTCCGACGGCATCTTCCATCAGTACTTTATGTATGGCGCCTGGATGTTCTATCCCGAACGCGACTCCCTTAAGTACCAGCAGGCACCCGGAGGGTATACTGCCAAATTCTATAAGGAATATTCGCATCCGTTCACCAAAAAATACTGGATTGGCACAGATACTGAGATAGGCGCCAATGGCACTACCGTACGTACCGGCAACCGGGATTGCAACGTACCGCTTTTAAGATATGCGGATGTATTGCTGATGTTTGCAGAGGCAGAAAATGAGGCCGAAGGCGGACCTACCTCCCGCGCCTATGATGCCCTCAATGCAGTAAGACAACGCAGTAAGGAAACAGTAGCCAAAGGGCTTTCCCAGCAGGCATTCCGTTCCCTTGTATTTGATGAACGCGGAAAAGAATTTTACCAGGAAGCTAACCGCCGTTTTGATCTGGTCCGCTGGGGAGTATACCTGCAGGTGATGAATAAACTGGCCACTGTTGAAAATGTTATTAAAACCAGGGAAAATAAAAACCTCCTATACCCTATTCCACAGGATGAATTAAATGCGAATAAATTACTGAAGGAGAATAATCCGGGTTGGTAAAACAACCGTACTGCGTATTCGTATATACAAAACGCCCTGGAAGCTGTTGCTTTCAGGGCGTTTTACTTAAAACAGTTTCATCCGGTGATTACGTGGTCAGTAGATGTTGTTTCACATAGGTGCAGCTTTGGCGGACACTGTCAAAAGGATCTATTGTGATTTTGTCCTGTTCTACATACAGATATTTTACACCACCTGTAGGAGCATGTTCCAGGATCTGTTTAAAGTTGACGCTTCCTGTTCCTACCTCGGTAAAAGTAACACCGGACAGGATATGCTCTGACGTTTCATTACCAGTATCTGCAATAGTGGCCGTATTATCCTTCGCAACATCTTTTATATGCAGCATTGGAAAACGGCCAGGCGCCTGTTTAAACAGTGCCACAGGGTCTACTCCTGACTTTATTGTCCAGAACAGGTCCAGCTCAAAACTTACCAATGATGGCGTTGTTTCTTTCAAGAGGATATCATAACCGGTTTCTTTACTGTCCGGCAGTTTTCTGAATTCCCAGAAATGATTATGATAGGCCATTTTCAGGTTAGACCGCTTACACAGTTCGCCAGCTTTATTGAGCTGTGCAGCTATAAATTTGTAGTCATCGCTGGTAGCCGGATGTTTATTCCATAGATATAGCGGAGGTACCGGCACTACAAAATAGGCTTGCCCTACTGCCGCCGCTATCGCTATCTGGGATTTCAGTGAAGTGTCCTTCCCATTTCCCGGGGTAAGATAGTCATTGAGTTGATAATGTCCGCTGGGGGTCGTAAGTCCATTGGTTTTAAGCAGGGATTTAAACGCTTTGGGGTCCAGCCCCCAGAACTGGTTGGTACTATGCGGGCCCGCCTCGCCATAGAATGTTTCTACCTGGTTGTAGCCAATGGCAGCCACCTTTTCAATAGTTCCTTTCACATCTGTTGCCAGTGCATCCCGTAGCGTATAAAGCTGTAACCCTATTTTACGGAATCCTTCAGTATTTGCCGGGCGGCTGAACAGCCGGGCCGGATCTATTGTCAGGGCAGCAGTAACAAGGGCAGCCTGACGCAGGAAAGACCTTCTTGTATTCATGGTTCATGATTTTGGATGGAACAGAAGTTACTGCAAAAAATCTGATCTGCCGCATCTTTCCTGTATTATCCGGCTATAGCCAGTAAATAACAGCCTGTTCAATCCATCCTATCATAAGGAAACAGTGATATAGTAACCATCCGGATCTCTTAAAGAAAACTCTTCCTGTCCGGAGTTATGATTCAGATGAGGAGGCGCTTCGACCACAGCCTTTAAGCGTTGGGCGTTTTCCCACGGTCCCGTAAGGTTGCTGACCCTGAAGTATAGGATAAGACCATTTCCAGGCTGCATACGCGGGTTTGTCATGGTGGGATGTTCATGTTCCCCCCATTTATGCAAACATAGGATTACCGTATTATCCTGGTCGGCCAGGATCTCAAAAGTGCTACCTCCATGGTTACGTTTGCAGTGTAGCAATTGCTGGTACCATTGCCCACCGGATCTATGTACTTATTTTGCTGTTTATTGCATAAAATCAGCCTATACCAGAGAGATCGTGTGTAGTACATTCATGCAGCCATTGTAATACTTTTACTACAAGGTATAATAAGGAAGTGTTGTGTTTACAACCCCATGCGCATTTCAATCAAGTGCCGGTGGAATCCTGCTTTTTCATATGCCTTTATTGCCTGCTCATTACTATAATATACATCCAGTCTGAGTTCCCTGATGCCTTGCTCCAAAGCCCAATTTTTCAACACTTCCATAATTGCCCTGTTCACTCCTTTACCCCGGTAGACAGGATCTACATACATAAATCCCAGATAGGCATGTTGCCGGTGTTTAAGATAATGCCGGCCTTCCTCTATGCGGGCATATCCCGTTCCAATTAACTGCTCGTTGATCACCGCCACCAGCAGTGCAATATGCGGCGCGGCTATCATAGCAGGTATATCATAATAATGAATTTCCCCATCCTGTAAAGTACTGTCGAACGGACGTTCTGCGGCAATCAGCTCCTGCTCAAAACGCAGCAGCGTTCCGAGATCATTTAATCCGGCTTTTCTGATTATTATCTGATCCATAGCTTATTGATTTTCACTAATCATCAACTAAATTAAGCCAAATCGTCCACACCCACTTACTGCGTTATTATTGCATCCTTCTGTCACATTATGAAAAGCCATTTCTCTTTCGTAAATTAAGAGGGTTATCTATTTATTAAATCATCCACGTTATGAGAAAAACAGCCTCCATTCTCTTTGTTATACCTGTGCTGATCAGCTTACTATGCAGCTGTTCCCGCGATAAACAGGCAGCCCCTCCTGTTCTTGCAGATGATAAAGTATTTACCAGCTTCAGCTTCAAAGCGGCTCACAACGACGGTTTAAAGGAAGACATTGCCGGTATTATCGGAGCAGATACTATCCGCATACCAGCCTTATCCGGCATTCCCCTGTCCTCCCTGGCACCGGATTTTGCATTTGAGGGTAAAAAAGTAACAGTAGACAGTATACTTCAGATAAGCGGTGAAACCAGGCAGGATTTCAGCCAGGCAGTAAAGTATGTGATCACCGCAGCAAACAGCTCTGTAAAAACCTATGTGGTAACTATTGCCACAGAAATACCTGTACTACAGATCAACACCAATAATAAACCGGTTGACAGTAAGGAAGTATACGTGGATGGTACCCTGGAAATAACCGGCAATGTACCTGCCGCACTCTCCTATAATGGTAAAATCAGGATACGTGGCCGGGGAAATGCCAGCTGGGGTATGCCTAAAAAACCATACAAACTAAAACTCGATAAAAAAGCGCCCCTGCTGGGTATCAGCAGCGATAAAACATGGGTATTGCTGGCCAATTACGGCGATAAGTCCATGATGCGGAATGAAACTGCCTTTGAACTAAGCCGGCGTATGGAGCTGGCATTTACCCCTAAAGCCTTTTATGTAGAAGTAGTACTCAACAATGAATACCTGGGCACCTATCAGCTTACAGAACAGATTGAGGTAGCCGCACACAAGGTAAATGTGGAAGAACAAGATAAAGGTGCCACTACGCTGCCTCAGATTACCGGCGGTTATCTCCTGGAAGTAGATGGTTATGCCGCCAGCGAGCCGGCTCATTTTTATACCCCCAGAAGTATGCCTGTTACTATACATTATCCGGATGCAGAAGATATTACCCCTGCACAAACCGATTATATTACCAACTACTTCACCGACTTTGAAAATGCACTTTTTGCCAATAACTTCAGTGATCCGGCTAATGGTTACCGCCGCTATTTTGATGTACCATCCTATGTTAATTATTATCTCGTCAATGAGATCATGGGTAATTCTGATATGAACTGGAGCACCTATTTCTACAAAAAGAGAGACGGTAAAATAAGTGCAGGACCTGTATGGGATTTTGACCTGGCAGCTAATAATGACAGGCGGCTGGGCAACTCTGTTAACAAGCTAATGCGGGATGCAGCACATGAACCTAAAGCGTGGATCAATCGCCTCATGGAAGATCCTACTTTCCGGCAGGCGGTGCGTGCACGCTGGAATGCTGTATATACTGCCCGCATCAGCACATTGCCCGACTATATCACCGAACTCTCCAGTAAGCTGATGGTAACTCAAAAAAAGAACTTTGAGAAGTGGGATATCCTCAGTACCCTGGTACATCAAAACCTTCAGGCGGCAGGCTCTTATCAGGGAGAAGTGGACTATTTCAAACGGTTTATGGAGCAGCGCATAGCCTGGCTGGACGGACAAATCAATGGTAGCAAATTTGACTAATTCCATCGCATGAAATATTTTCTTCTATCTGTGTTGTTAGCTGGCATTCATATGCTGCCATCCCGCGCACAAACGCTCACTGCAAAGCGGGACTATACTTTTGGCAATGGTGTTATCAGCGAACAGGTGCTCCGCAATTATCTGAGCAGGGCCATATCCCTTACAGAATTCTGTACCGGCGAAGGGTTTTACACAGATAACGACTATCTCTATAAGGAAGATGATATACGGATGCTTCAACATACAGGCGCCAAGTTTATCGGCCGCGCTACTTACTCCTGGGCATCAGAATACCGCTTCCAGGACCCACGTTTCTGGCAGGCTATCACGTCCAATACCCGACGGATGCATGCGTATGACCCGGAGCTGATTTTTCAGTCCTGTATCTTTGAGATCATTACGGAACAGGTAAACCAGGTAAGTATACCAGACTGGGTATTTCAGGCATTTAACGAGCCGGTTGTTCAGCGGAACTTTAAGTATGACGCCATGTGTAACCCTGAAGGCATATTGGTAAATCATTGGGATAAAGGAGCCAGTGTACCTGACATCGCACAGCCGGAAGCGCAGAAGTGGTTTTATTTTCTGGCCAGAAAATACATAGATGCCGGAATAGAAGCTATTCATTTTGGACAGGTGGAACTAATGGCAATGACAGACCGGAATGTGCATTATCGTAACTGGGCTGCTGTACTGCAGCGTACCAGGGATTATGCGCGGTCACATGCCCGCAGGAAAATGGTGCTCTGTGATGCGCATGTACCCGGCGGAGGACTATCAATAGAAGGAAAACTGCTGCTCGACTTTCACTCCTTTCCATTACGTCCCAAAGAACTCCCTGATCAAGCAGGACAACAAGCTGTATTGGAAAAAAACTACCTGGATGCTATTTATGGCAAAAGCCAGGGTGGGATTACTCCCAGTGGATGGCAGTGCGAACACCTTCCTTACCTCGCAGAATTTGATAATTTTGGCGTTAGCGCTACACCTGGCAAAGCAAATATTGCTTCGCATTTTATATGGGGATATGATGAAATTACCTGGTATAGCCTTCAACCGGAGGCCTATCGTAATGAATGGCTGAAATATGCCTGGAACTGGGTACGCCATACAGACCCGGATGGTTATGTACAAATGCCGGGAAGAAGAGTAACGGTAACGGGCAAACCCGGTAAAGGGCATAATTACCGGGTAAATATAAAAAGTGCCTCCTGCCCGCTTGGGTATGGGCAGGAAAACACCATCCGGCAAATATGGGCCCAAGCACAATAAAATGTCACAATCACCCCCTTACATTGCCGCGTATGCACCCCTCCCACCCCATTTAATGGCAGTAAATTTGTGTCATGATCTCATAGCAGCCACTGATCTGCAAGACAGTGGTACCTTTTATTTATTCATCCAATAAATATTAACACTATGTTCAGGAACACAAAAGCATTCAGCGGATTCTCCGTGAATGATCTGCAACAAGCGAATGACTTCTACCAAAACATACTTGGGCTTGAAGTTGTAAAAATGAATGGGATGCTGGAGCTTAAAATCGCGGGAGGCAATCCCATCCTGATTTATCCAAAACCTAATCATACACCTGCCACTTTCACCATTCTTAATTTTCCGGTAGATAATATTGAGGAAGCTGTAGCGCAGCTAAACAAGCTTGGGGTACGTTTTCTACAATATGAAGGCGCCCTGAAGACAGATGAAAAAGGTATTTTCCGGGGAGGTGGTCCTAAAATAGCCTGGTTCCAGGACCCTTCAGGCAATATTCTTTCTGTACTGGAAACAACAGCGCACTAAACTGTGCGGGCTAACTAAACAACAGGTATTTATTCATCTACAAACCAGTTATAATGGAAACCACAGCAATTCAGGTGGCACTTGATCATTCCTTCCAGGAATTACTGCATCAGCTGACCACTTTTGATCAGGAACAGCTTAATATAGCTCCTTTTAAAAACAGCTGGACCGCCGGACAACTGGCAGAACACCTTATCAAAGCCAACGGTGGTTTTCTGGAAGTAATCAATGGTCCCGTACAAGATACGCCAAGAGCACCTGATGCCAAGATAGCAGAGATCAAAGGTATATTTCTGAACTTTGAGACCAAGATGCAGGCACCGGCATTCATCATACCAGCGGATATCCATTACGAAAAGCCGTACCTGCTGAGTTCCTTACAGGATATAAAGGCAGGTCTTGATCATGCCACTACTACTTTGGACCTGACGAAAACCTGCCTGGCATTTGAATTACCTGTATTGGGTTATCTAACCCGCCTGGAAGCTGTTTATTTTGTTATTTACCATACCCAACGCCACCTGCATCAATTGAAAAACATTTATCAACAGGTAGTTAGCCTGGTATAACACGCCCGCTACCTGCCAGCCTGTTTGGGTGGATTATCCACTCAAATAGGCGGATCCAGTGATACTGGAGCTAGTGTCCCTAAGCTGCTGGCATTTACAGGAGTGATACCCAGCCTGTCGCACCAGCCAATAAAGCTGTCATAAATACCATCCAATACCTGCTTTTGCTCAGGCGTCAGTTCCAGGGTATAGCTGCGGCTAATTGTTCTGATATGCAGTCCGCGTTTGCGCAGGAAATATTTAGCACTCATCGGATAAGCAATGTGGATCAACGGATCTACCCTGCTCAATTCTGACTGCAGCCATTCTACCTCTGCTTTTTTCGCAGGATCTGTAGCATTATTACACATCCATACTAATATCTCCGGATAAAAATTACCGGCAATAGCAGACATTCCTTTTGCACCTGCCTGCAGGGAGGTCACCGCATTAGGCGTGTGTGCATCATAAAACTCAAAGCGTTGGCTACCATTGGCTTTTGCCAGGTCCAGTTTCTCCTTCACCTTTTGAGGATCAATAGAAGTATCCTTATGATAAACAATACGGTTGGTTTCCAGCAGGTGTTTAAACACACCTGGCGTTAAAATACGTTTATAAGGTGCCGGGCATTCATATAGTCCTAACGGAATATTATCCGTTAGTTTTAACATCTTATCAAAATTGGCCATTAATACTTCATCACTATCATCAACATTGGCATAGTGACCTGTAATTAATATCACCGCATTGATTCCGGTGTTATAGATCCGTTTTGTAAACTCCACCTTATCGGCGATGGTAAGTCCGAATGAACCGGTACCTACTACTGGTACGCGACCATCTACATACCGTACAATATGCCTGGTAAGTTCCAGCCTTTCATCTTCGCTGATACTATACATCTCGCTGCTAAGACAATTGGCAAAAAAGCCCTTTACGCCAGCGGCAAGATAAAAATCTATAAGTTGCGTTACCGCATCCAGATCTACTTTCGCTTTAAGATTAAAGGGTGTGATCATCACCGGCACGAACTTCTTTTCTGAAAACATAAATAACTGAGTTATAGGATTAAATAAGAATTGATCTGCTACGGGCAAAGCTACCAGCAGCAAAACTAACAGGAAAAGCCACAGGTAAATGGGGTGATGGCAAAATGTTATACATACCAGATAATATCATACAAACTGCTGCAAAAAACATATAGGAAACACATGCAGCTATCATGTATTTTTGTTTCATTGGCCTATTATCCACTATTAATGTTATTTCATTGAAAAATTTCTCCACGTTAGACGTTGTTATTATTGCCGCATACCTGGTTGCGATGGTGTTGACCGGTCTCTTTTTTTCCAGGAAGAATAAGAATGTAAGTCAGTTTACCAAGGCTTCCGGAAGCATTCCCGGATGGGCCATCGGACTATCTATATATGCCACCTTTTTAAGCAGCAATACTTTCCTGGGGGTACCGGGCAAAGCATTTGGCACCAACTGGAATGCTTTTGTATTCAGTATCTCCATGCCATTTGCCGCCTGGGTAGCCGCCAAATACTTTGTACCCTTTTACCGGAAAACCGGAGAAGTATCCGCTTACTCTCACCTGGAGCATCGCTTTGGACCCTGGGCACGTACCTATGCGGTGGTGTGCTTTTTATTAACCCAGCTGGCCAGAATAGGCTCTATTTTCTTTGGTATCGCACTCACCCTGCAGGCTATTACCGGGTATTCGATGTTTTCTATTATGCTGGTAACAGGTATCTGTATCATTCTCTACACTGTTTTCGGGGGCATGGAAGCTGTGATCTGGACAGAGGTGGTACAAGGCATCATTAAAACGATCGGGGCCTTCCTGATCCTTTATCTGATCATAAAAGATATTCCCGGTGGTATTCCCCAGATCATTGATATAGGCATGCAGGATGATAAATTCAGCCTGGGCAGCTTTGCACCGGACCTTACTGCTTCCACCTTCTGGGTCGTCTTACTCTATGGTTTCTTTATCAACCTGAATAATTTCGGGATGGATCAGAACTATGTACAGCGGTATCATACGGCTACTTCTGCCGAGGCAGCATCCAAATCTATCTGGGTATGCGTTTGGTTATACCTTCCTGCATCCCTGTTATTCTTTGTAATTGGTACCTGCCTGTATGCCTATGCACACGTACATCCGGAGATCCTCAGCGGTGTACGCCTGCAGGTAGCAGCAGAGCAGTTTCCCGGCGCCTCTGCTGCCAAGCTGAACGAGGTAGCGGCCAACCTGGCACCCAATGCTTATGGCGATAAAGTAATGCCGCATTTCATGGCTAATAAGATCCCTTCCGGGCTGTTGGGCCTGATAGTATCCGCTATCCTCTCTGCCGCCATGAGTACGATCAGTTCGGGTATGAACGCTTCTGCCACCGTTTTCAGCCTGGATATTGTAAAAAGATATTTTAAGCCTAATATGACCGACAAGCAGATGCTCTGGCTCTTATTGTCTACCACTGCTATCGTAGGTGTGCTGGGCATGGGTACAGGTATTGCCATGATAGGTGTGAAAAGCCTGCTGGATATATGGTGGGAACTTTCCGGCATATTTGCCGGTGCGATGCTGGGGTTATTTCTGCTGGGTATTATTTCCAGGAAAGCAGGTAATGCAGAAGCGGTTACGGCTACCATTATCGGGGTATTGGTAATCATCTGGATGTCGGTACCCAGTATGATTCCTGATCATCTGCAGTATTTAAGAAGCCCTTTTCATAAAAGCATGGTGATTGTAATCGGTACACTGGCAATATTCCTGATAGGCGTATTACTGACAAGATTCCGCAAAACGCCAGCAAAAGTACATGCATAAACCGGGGGGCTACATAGCCCCCTGCTCATACAGATTAGCGTACATACATTTACGCTTAAATTCGTAAGGAGTTACTCCCTTTATCTTTTTAAAATGCCGGTAAAAATTAGATACATTATTGAAGCCACATTCAAAACAGATCGCATCTGTAGAGATCTTGCCTTCAATCAACATCTTACAGGCCTGACTGATCCTTATTTCTGTCAGGAAATCATTGTAAGTCTTGTTCGTCATCTGTTTAAAATAACGGCAAAACGAGGTAACACTCAGGTTGGCAATCAATGCAATTTCTTCCAGGGAGATGTCCTTTTTATAATTCTTCAGCGAATAAGAACATATTTCATTCAGACGGATATTTTCCGCATCACTGGACCTGTAGAAGGCATTGGAAGAAGAAATATAATCCAGGTTATTGGAAATAGAAATAAGATGCAATACGGACATCATCGTCACCATTCTTTCCATTTGGGAAGATGCTACGGCCTTATACATTAACGGCACTACAAAGTCCCTGGTATCCCCTTCTATTACGAGGCCATTCCTGGCATTGGAAAACAACTTCTTCATAGGTCCTGCCTCCGGAAGATTTATGAAATCTTTCCCGAAACAATCCGGCAGGAACTGGATAACAATGGCTTCTGCTTTATAAGCAGGGTCGTTTTGGGTATATGGCTCATTACAACGCCAGGTATGCGGCAGGTTTTCCCCCAGCAACAATAATTCACCTGCACTAAAGTTCTGTACACTGTCACCTATCAACCTTACCCCTTCTCCCCTGATCACATAATGCAATTCAAGCTGCGGGTGATAATGCCACTGGTTCCCGAAATTCGACCCAATTGAATTCCGGATACTGAATGAGCTTTGTTCATCCTGTAAAACTTTATGAAAGTGCGCTTTCAAAATCTGTTAAATTTTAGCTTGTTTACAATGCTTTACCCCGTTTAAATTTACAAATATTAAAAAACATATTAGGCATTTATGGGTCAGAAATGATAATTTCAAGGAAAAATAGGCTAACATATTACAATCCATGGACAACCATTTGTTTAAGCATAGGCCATTACCAATATAAGTGCTATCTTTGCCCTGTGCAGGATATTATATACATAAAAGCTGCGACCTCTTTCTCCAGGTATTCAGGTATTTATAAAAGTCTCTTTTTACTACCTGAAAAGAGTTATTTCTACTCCAATTTCAAAGACTTCAATACACTAACCCCCGCCTGATCACTCATTCCAGCGCCGGGGGATACCATTTACTACCGATGATTTTCAATCATGGCGATTGCCTGTATCCCGAATACAGCAATTACACAGGCATTTCTATGCATTAGCATGCAGGAATGACCTGAAGAAAAACTATTGTATTTAATACCGAAAAATGAACAATCATGTCAACTAATCATATACAGCCCGTTATTTCCAAAGATGATCACGATTTACTGATGAACTACGCCAAAACAACAGGCGCCATACAACTAAAAGAGAAGATTCAAAAGGCGAAAGTGATAGATAAAGCTGATTTACCCCATGATGTGGTGCGCCTCAATTCCAGAGTAGTGGTGCGTGATAAGATGGCCCGGCGCAATTTCATATACCAGCTGTCTGTGCCCGGAAACAATCAAACCGCAAGCACCGCACTTTCACCGATAGGTGTAGCGCTATTGGGCCTGCAAAAAGGACAGGATGTAAGTATACAAGCCGCAAAAGGCAAGAAATACTACATTGTCATGGAGGTAACTAACCCGGTAGGATAAGGGTCATTTTGTATTGCTCCTGCCATAAGCATAAAGGCTCCGGTTTTTACCGGGGCTTTTTTATTTATCGGAGATATATGGCTTATATCGGTGTATTTGGTCGTTTGTCGATTCCCGTGTATCCCGCTTATTGCCGCGCTTATTTTTATGCTATAAAACGTATAAAAATGAGCCTATTCAGTATATTAAAAAAATGTGTACCTGGTGTAGTGATCCTGGTAGTGGTGTTATTTTTAAAAAACGGGCCGTTTTGCCATAACCTGAAGACCCCACCGCCTACGGTAACAATAGATAAATGTCTGGATAAGATTTTTCCGGAGCAACCGGCTATCAATGATGGCAAAAGGAGACAAAAAAATGACAGCAAGCCCAAGGCCAGGATAGATGAAACCAAAACCCTAGATATTCCCATGCAATTCAATTAAAACATCATCTTACGGATGGCATGTACATAATGACGGCCCACATTTATTTCCATACCATTGTCTAGTACGAGAAACATCTTTGTAATGTCCCGGTACAGCTCTTTAATACAATTAATATTGACAATAAAAGAACGGTGAATCCTCATAAACAACCTGGGGTCCAGCTTATTCTCAATAGCTCCTATACCATATGAACTCAGATAACTGCCTTCATGGGTATAGATTACTGTATAATCCCCTTCTGCCTTTAGATAAGTAATAGTTACAACATCCAGGCATTTTAAACGTTTGCCATTTTCTACCAGGATTCTGGTGGGGAAAGTTACCGGCCGGTACAGCCAGCGGGAAGAAGGGTTTTCAGGCAACATATATGCCGGGTCCTGGCTTAACTGCGGCTTACATTCGTTATTTCCGGAGAAGATCATTTTTAGCTGATTAATTATAGATAGCATCAATGAGCCAAAAGTATCCCTATATCCGCACTTCCTTTCTGACGTATGTCAGGTTTTTACCAACCGCTCCTCATCCTTCTTTACGGCCTACTTTATTCCTGATCCGGCTAAGACTATCCTGGTGGATACTCAAAAATGAAGCTATATATTTTAACGGAATGGTACGTATCACTTCAGGCTGGCTTTCCAGTAGTTTCAGATAACGTTCTTCCGCTGTCAGACACATAATATCTATTTGTATATCCTGCATCCAATTTAACAACCTGTCTGTATGTGCTTTTTCTATATCTGTTGCCATTTGGGTTTTGGCCAGCAACGCTATTACATCTTCCCTGTTCCATTCGAGTGCATTTACTTCCGTTAGGGTTTCAAGGGCACAAGTAGACGGATGCTGGTTTAACAGATATGTGGTGGTAGACACAAAATCATTGCTGGAAACAATTCCCAAAGTAAAGTCCATATCATTGTGCATCCTGAATAAACGGACAATACCTTCATTCAGAAAAAACAATTTCTTTACCGGTTTTCCCTGCTGCATAATGATAGTCTGGGGAGGAATCACCACCTGTTGTGTGTGGGTTGCGAATATTTCCAGCTCTTCCGGTAAAATACGCACATGATGCTCCCGTAGCCATTGACAGATTTTTTCAAACATATATTCATGTAATTTTTTCGGGATCACCGGAAAACAGGTAAGCAGTTTGTCCTACGCCTGCCCGGCCTTCTATCAGTTCCTTCATGATAAGTTGTAGATCTTTTTTCATCAGGGAGATCAATGCTTCCAACTGGTCCAGCATGCTGGAGCGGTCATTGAGTGCATCTGCCGTATATTTCCCCCCATTCCCAAAATACAGTTCATAGGTACTGCTATCTTTCAGTGACAGCTGATCCAGCGAAAGCCATTGTGCTTTCAGGGACTCTCTCAGAGAAGGCTTGTCTTCATTAAAAGGTAAATTGAGATAATACCATATCAAAGGGGGAAAGTTGGTGGTGGAATCAGCTCCGTACCAGATATCACGAAGATGGTTCCGTGGGTGTTCAAACTGAATATTACGTTCTATCTTCAACGACAGGATACCCAGGGTAGCTTCTACCACCCCTCCCGCAATAGCAATCTCTTCAGACAGGTTCTCATTACTTTTAGACAAATTCATCACACCTACCAGCAATCCTGTAGCCGCCCCGGTAATAATAGCAGCCACCGTGATTTTCCGTTCCGCATTGCCCACCTTTTCGCGTAGCAATTCCTTTAACTGATCTGCACGTTCTTCTTCACAGTCCAGTTCTGCCGCAGTAGCAGATATTTCGAGGGAGGCCAGATCCACCCGATCAGCCACAAACTGTTTTAATTCCAGCCAGTGCAGCCGGTCTTCTATAGTAAAAGCAGCTTTTCCTTTTTTTTCCAGTTCTATCAGTTCCCTCAACTGCTTTTCCACCCCTAATAACCCCGCCAGCTGCCAGCTTTTTTTAGAAAAGCGGACCAGCTCATCCGGTGTTAATGGCTGATGCAGATCAGGCTGTTGCCAAACGTAATTTCTTGGTGTAGTGGGTGCACAATTAAGGGATATCTGCTGCAAACGGTTTTGTACTACTGTTTTGCCCATTTTACAAGCAAAAAAAGCAGGTAACAAGATAGATAGCAGCCAAAAACCCTTCCTCATAAACTATAAATTACAAATTTATTTACAGCAAGTATAATAAACCTGCTGCAAATATATAGCAGGCACATGATGCCGCTATCTTATAAAAGCTGGTGTTTAGCAATGGAAAATCAAGGAGATGGGGAGCAGGCACAAAAAAGGCTCCGGTTTTCACCGGAGCCCTTGATGTTTCCGTTTTCCTACGCTGGCATTACCCAGATCAGGTGTTTTGGGTTTGATCTCAGATCTGTTTTACCAGACCACCCCTTTTTAGAAACTTCTGATTATATACCTGAAATAATCGTGCCATAACCCAAGCTGCTTATATACCAACATTCCTATTATATGTACCTGCTTAATTAACATATACCAATAGGCATTTCAGCTAAAAAGAATGGGTGTAGCGCGTGGAATAATACCCTGGCATAATTTCTACACCTGTCGCAATACCTCACCATTTTGTCACCATATTCTACCTCAAAATTCATTTAAAATACGGCCTGTAATTTGTGCCCCATTTTCTGACAGATGAAGCGGCATATGGAATCATTACTCGTTCCTACAGATTTTTCCGATACTGCGTTGCACGCGGCAAAATATGCATGCATGCTGGGCAATCAGATGCATAGCAAACGTATCATCCTGTACCATGCTTATCAAACCGTTATTCCAGCTACAGACCTTCCTATTTATCCCACCAGAGACCTGGAACAGTTCAAACAGGAAAGCCTCCGGTCACTGCAGGAATGGTCGCATCATGTTACCCCCTTCCTTTCGGGTATGGATATGATTATTAAAACAAGTGACGATACCCTGCCTGTGGCGGTAAATGCGCTTTGTCATAAAGAAAGGGTATCATTGGTCATTATGGGTATTACCGGTAAATCCCAGTTTGAAAATGTTATCATAGGTAATAATGCCATTAAAGTTTTGGAAAGCAGTGAGTTTCCGCTCTTATTAGTACCTCCACAGGCACCATTGAGGGATGTAAAGAATGCTATTTTTACAACTGACCTGGAAAATGTTCACGACACGATTCCACTACAACGGCTGGATACCTTATTGCATGCCTTAAATGCGCGTTTATGGATACTGAATGTAGCTCCTCCGGACAAGCATCCATCCCGGTCTTCCGAGTTATCTGACCTGCACCTGTTACTGGACAGTTACAAACCAGTTTATCACTTTACCAGTGACACGGATATTGTACAAGGCATTATCCATTTTGCTCATGAAAAAGAAGATGCGTTGATCATATTAGCCCCAAAAAAACGAGGGATATTCTATCAGCTGTTTCATCAGAGCATCACCAAAGCACTGGCCTACCGTGTTACTACGCCTATTATTGCCCTTCCACCTAAAAAAGCTGCCAGCGCTTAGCTGATTTTAGTACCTAACAACGCCTGCATTAACCTGCTAATATTATTTCACTTATAAATTACAACATCATGGCTATTGTAAAAGTAATTGAGGTCATTGCCTCTTCCGAAAAAGGAATTGAAGACGCGTTGCAGAGTGCGGTGAAAGAGGTATCTAAAACCATCCATAACATAGATTCCATTTATGTGAAGGATATTAAAGCGCATGTTAAGGAGGGCAAAATAACTTCCTATGGCCTCATTTGTAAAGTATCCTTCCGGATTGATAGCAAGGAAAGATAATCAGCATACAGGAGCCTGCCATTAGCGCATATTCCCGGATGCTATGCTGGTCTATCCCTTCTTCTGCGCATGTAATGTCATCTGCAGGAGGAGGGATTGTTTTGCATAGCTTTTATGTATATTTAGATAATTCCCCAGGTAAAACATGCGTATATCTTTCAAATTCCACGAATCAGCAATACCTGTGATGCTTTTATGCCTGTGCTTGTTATTGGGTATCCCTTTGGGTCGGGCGCAAAGCAAATTCAGCGTTATTGCCTTCTACACCGCAAAAAACGATCAGGCACATATCAGCTATGTACAAGAAGCCAATAACTGGTTTGCAGCAATTGCCAGGCAATATCAATTTACGTATACGTCTACAAAAGACTGGAATAATCTAAACACTGCATTTCTGGCGCAATACCAGGTGGTGCTTTTTTTAGATACGCGACCTGATCATCCGGATCAAAGAGCTGCTTTCAAAACCTACATGGATAACGGAGGGGCCTGGATGGGATTTCACTTTGCAGCCTTTGCTTTAACACCTTCAGATTTTCCGCAGAACTGGGACTGGTATCACGATACGTTCCTTGGTTCAGGATCTTATGTGAGCAATACCTGGAGGCCCACTGCCGCTATATTACATGTGGAAGATCGCCAGCACCCGGTTACTAAAAACCTGCCTGTCACCTTTAAGTCAGCCCCCAACGAATGGTACCGATGGTCCAACAACCTGCGGGCCAACCCTGACATTAAAGTACTGTTGTCTATAGATCCCTCCAGCTTCCCGCTGGGCACGGGCCCAAAACAACATGAAATATGGCACAGCGGGGATTATCCGGTAGTGTGGACTAACAAAAAATACCATATGCTCTATGTAAATATGGGGCATAATGATATTGATTACGAACATGGTACCAATAAAACCCTGTCGTTTACTTTTGCTAACCCCATACAAAATCAGCTGATTATTGATGCCTTATTATGGCTGGGCAAGGGAGCCGGAAAGCAGCTACCACATTCCCCTGCTGCTCAGTAAGGCGGTGGACTTACAGCAGTCCAGCCACCATCTACCACCAGACTTTGGCCGGTAATATGCCGCGCTTTATCAGAAACCATAAACAGCACTGCATTAGCAATGTCTAGCGTACTAGCCGGACGGCCCATTGGTGTAATACCGGACCATACCTTCTCATAATTAGCATCTTCCAGTGTTCGCTCTGTGAGTGTGGCACCAGGTGCGACTGTATTTACATTGATCTGATGCGGCGACAGTTCTATCACCAGGTTTTTAGCCAGCATTTCCAGCGCCGCTTTAGTCATACCATAAGCTGCTAATCCTTTATGTGCCTGATGGCCTGTTACAGAAGAAGTAAATAATAATGAGCCTCCCGACCCCTGCTTATTCATTTGTTGCGCAGCTGCCTGGGCCAGGAAAAAGGTACCTCCCAGATTCACATCCAACACAGCCTGAAATGATTTCCTGGGATAATCCAGGAAATCCCCGAATAAAGTAATCCCCGCATTGGCGATCACAATATCCAACCGACCATATACTTTTACAGCAGTATTGATCATAGCGGAGATGATCTGATCATCGGCTGTATTGCCAGCCACGGCCGTACAATTACCGCCTGCATCCCGGATGCTTTTTTCAGCAGCTGCAGCTAAGTCCGGATCAAGATCATTCAATATTACAGATGCTCCTTCTGCCACCAGTTGCCGGGCTATCTCGAATCCTATGCCCTGCCCTGCTCCGGTTACAATTGCGACCTTCGATTCAAATGATTTCTTTGCCATTTCTTTTTGAGTTTAATTTGAGTTGTCTGGCATTTCAGCACCAGACCACTTTAAAAAACAATCCAGCAGATGATACTATAATACACAATCAAACGCTTCCACACCATTGGTGCCAGGCTTTATCATATATACGTTGCCGCTATCGGGATACTCCCGAAGCTGCTGTTCACTCAATTCCTTGCGGGCGGTAGTGATAACAAGATGATCCAGCTGTTCTCCTGCAAAAACACAACAACTTACATTAGGTACGGGTACTTCTACAAAACCAATCATTTCACCGGTATCCGGATTCCACCTACCCACGCCAAAACCACCCCAGAGTGCTACCCACAACATCCCTTCTTTATCGATGGTAAAGCCATCCGGTGTGCCTTTTTCTTCAGGCACCTTTACTGCTACCTTTTCAAAAATAATCTCTCCTGTTTCCTCCTTGTAAATGTAAGACCTGATTTCATGTGTAACGCTGTCCGTATGGTAGAGCCGTTTATTATCCAGTGACCATGCCATACCATTTGAGATAGTCACATCCGGTATTCTTTCATGCGCCTGATGGGCAGCATCAATACAATACAAAATTCCACCAGCCGGTGCATGATCAATTTCAGTAGTGCCAATCCAGAGCCTCCCCTGATTGTCGCAAATACCATCATTACAACGAAGCGTTGTCCAGTCCAGTCCTAAATCCGTAACAGGGGAAAGCTGACCGGACAACAAATTAAACCGACCTACGCCACCCTGCATACATAGTATTACTTCCTCCTTATTCTTCCCTGGCACTACCAGCGAAATCATGTGGCCTACCTCCCATTGCTGTACCTGGGCAGTAGTCCAGTTATATTCAAAAAGCCTTCCTGCCAGGATATCTACCCAGAATAAGCTATTCCTTTGCTTATGCCATAAAGGCCCCTCACCTAAACCGCAAACGGAAGGATGCAATAACGTTGCTTTCATAAAGTGTAATTTCAAACGGGATATTCCTTCTCCTCTCTACGGTGAAGGATGATTTTAATAAAGCCTTTAATATAGCAAAAAACTGATTATTTTTTCTGAAACATAGTTTCCTCCCGGAAACTAACTTGCTTTGGCCTTACTTATTTCTCTAGCTTTGTATGTACCGGTAGTCTAAAGTTTGTAACATATGAAGAACAAAAAGTTAGTGCCAGCCATCACGCATAATAGCAGATGCCTTTACTATACACAAAGGATGCTGGCTTTGCGGGATGCCATGGAGCTCCTTAGCGGCAAATGGAAAGTGCCCATTATCTGCACACTCAGCTTTCGGGGTAAAATGCGGTTTACAGACCTGATACAGGAAGTAGAAGGGATTGCTGCCAAGATGTTGTCTAAAGAGCTTCAGATACTTGAGGCAAATGAATTAGTTACCCGTACCGTTTGTAATACAAAACCTGTAACAGTAGAATATGAAATAACGGAGTACGGCAGAACCCTGGATAAAATCCTGGTAGATATTGTGAACTGGGGCCATGCGCACCGCAACAGGATCATGCCGGGTCAGGCCAGCAAATCCATAATCGCCTTGCCTTTACCATCCGGTGTGGTATAAAAGGGCCGCTTCTCCACTTCATACTGTGTATCTTCCGGTATCCCCAGGGTATGATAAATGGTTTGATGTACCTGATCTATTTTTACGGGATTCTCAATGGATTTACAAGGACGCTCATCTGCTGTTTTTCCATATACAAACCCTTTCTTAATACCACCACCAAACATCAGCATAGAACAGCCATCTGTAAAATGGCGGTGCATGCCATAGAACTTCATTTCAGATAAAATATCCGGCTGATTTACCTGTTCCAATACTTTGGCATCCGGTCTTCCTTCTACCATCATATCCCGGCTGAATTCACTGGCGATAATCACCAATGTACGATCCAGGTGGCCGCTCTTGTCCAGGTCTTTGATCAATTGTGCCACAGGAGCATCAATCATTTTCTTCATGTCCACCATGCGGGTATGTCCGTTTTCATGTGTATCAAATCCCATGAAAGGTTCATATTCCGTGGTTACGCTGATAAAGCGGGCTCCCTGTTCTGTGAGACGTTTTGCCAGCAAACAGCCCAATCCGAAACGCCCGGTATTGTAAATATCATAGCTTTCTTTGGGTTCCTGGCTCAGGTCAAACGCTTTAGCCTCTGGTGAGTTAAGCAGCATATATGCCTGCTCCATAGACCGCTTCAATGATTCTTTCTGATAATCACTCCCCAATTCCCCTACAGCACTTTTGCTGATCAGGTCATTATATAACTGATTTCTTTTTTCAAAACGCTTGGCATCCATTCCTACGGGAGGGCGCACACTTTCCAGTCCCTGCCGGGGATCAGGAATAAAAAAAGGAGCATATTCATTACCTAAAAAACCGGACGTATGAAAAGCTTTCAGTTCTTCCGCCTCTCCTACCGTCATACGCTGGCCGATATCAATAAATGCCGGAATAACAGGATTCTTTGGGCCAAGCTCTTTGGCTATCCAGGATCCGATATGTGGTGCAGCCACCGTTTGCGGGGGTTCATAACAGGTATGCCAGTGGTACTGGTGCCGGGAATGGAGGATATGTCCCATATCAGCCGCCACATACGACCGGATCAGGGTGCCTTTGTCCATCACCTTTCCAATTGATTGCAATCCTTCTGAAAAATGAATACCATCCAGTGCGGTAGGCAGTGATTTGAAAGTGCTGAGCACCCGGTTACCTTCCATGCCCTTTTCAAAAGGTGTATAACGCTTAGGATCAAATGTTTCTGTATGTGCCATTCCTCCGGCCATCCACAGGAGTATCACAGTATCAGCAGTAGCGGCATTAGCGCCCCATTTGCTTTTACCACATCCACTCAGCATACTTGCAATAGGTGCAGATGCGGCCAATGCAGCCAGTGTGGCCGCACTTGATTTTTTAATAAAATCCCTTCTGTTCCAATTGGTTGACATGCTCACATTTTTTGTTGGTTAATAAATCAACTGAAATTCCGGTAATAACGTCATCGCCCATATAAAATCCTGTATCTCCGCTGTTGTTGGTGTACTGCCTAAAGCTTTCTGAGAAACAGCCTGTTCTTCAGGAGAAGGTAACCGTCCCAGTGCATTCCGGTAAATCTCTTTTACCATTACACCTGCATCCGGATACATACCTTTCCATTTATCAGCACCACGTTTAATCGCATCGTTAAACTGTACCCCATTGGTCAGCTCCAAGGCTTGCAGTAAACTTGCCTGGGATGATCTGCTAGTAGAAACAGTTTCCCGGTTAGGGCGCCCCAATGCTGTCAGGAATGCATCATTTTTCACCAGGGCAGCGCGTGCAAAAGGAATTTCCTTTTTAACGTGCTCCGGCAAAAGCGGATATACTACTACACTGTCAGGATATACCGGATAAATAGCACTGCTCACCGCATCCGTAAACTGTTCTGCCGTAAGCCGCCTGCGCAACATTCCGCTAAACACATAATTAGGTGCTACAATCTCTCCGGCCTCTTTCATTCCTGCAGACGGCAGTTGATAAGTACGGGAGGTAAGTATCGTATAAATCAGTTGTTTGATATCATAACCTTTTTCTACAAAATCCACCGCCAGCCAATCCAGTAAGTCCTGGCTCCACGGTTCATTATCCATTACATCTACCGGCTCTACGATACCACGGCCCATCAGCTGCGCCCATACACGGTTTACCACTGTGCGGTATAATCTACCGTCTTTAGGTTGCACGAGGTAGTCTGCCAGTTGTTTCAAACGCTCTTTTGTGATAGCATTGGGGTCAATAATTCCCAGCTCCTTAAACAGCATACGCCGGCCAGCCATTTTACCGGTAGGCTTGTCACAATGATTAATTTCCAATGTAGTATCAGAAAACACATTGGCAAAAGCATATGCATCCTCCAGTTTCCAGTCGCTTACAAAACTATTATGGCAGGAAGCACATTTGAGATTCAGTCCCAGGAATACCTGCGCCACGTTTTGTGCGGCCTGCATTTCAGTGCGCTGGCTGGAGTTAATAGTTCCCCTCCATTCAATCCCCCGTATAAAACCACGGGATTCATTGGAAGGACTGATCAGTTCTTTTACAAAATTGTTGTAGGGTTTATTTTCAACCAATGAAGTGTAGAGCCATTTGGTAATGTCTGACCGGCCGCCGGTAATATAGCCGGTACCACTATAGTCATTACGCAGGGCATCATTCCAGAAAGTAAGCCAGTGTTGCGCATAATCGTTGTTACGGTTAAGCAGGTTAAGTACCAGGGTATTCCGCTTATCCGGTTGCTTATTCTGGATAAAGGCATCTATACTATCCACGGGGGGTAACAAGCCGGTCACATCCAGGTATACCCTACGGATATAAGTACGGTCGTCTACCAGATTATGCCAGCTGATTTTATGCTTTTGAAAATAAGCATTTACAAAACGGTCTACCGGCGAAACGAGATCGCCGGTAGCGGGTGGGAGGTCTGGTGTTCTTGGTTCCAGTGCCGCTACACGGAATACACTTTTTTGTTCTCCCTCTGGCCAGGGAGCCCCTTGTTTAATCCAATAGTCGAGCACCGCTACTTCCTCTTTGGTAAGAGATTTGCCCTTAGCAGGCATTGCCTTTTTGTGACTCTTTGGTAAAAGAATGCGCTTCATCAGCTCACTCTTTCCCGGGTCTCCCGGCACAATTACCACCCCGTTTTCTCCGCCCTGCATGGCAAATGCCTTGGTATCCAGTCTTAGTTTACCTTTTACCTTCGCTTCGCCATGGCAATTATTACAGTTATGGGCAAAAATAGTACGCACCTGCAGGTTCAGGTCTTGTACCTGCACATCCGTTAGTGGCCCGGTATGCCCGGCTAATAAAAAATTGCCCGCTCCCGAAGTATCAGCAGAGGAATCATTACCTGGTATCACACTCGTCAGATAATCTTCGCCATGGGTTAGTCCTGCACCATAATGCCCGGCAATAGTAACACCAACCACTGTGAATGTGAGTAATGTTTTCCGGAAGCGCCATTGTTTTAAATACCCACCTGCTGTAATGCAGGCAAATACCATCGTAGCAATACCCGTCCATTGATGTATGGAAAGTGTATCTCCTCCATAATCTTCCGTATTGGATAAAAGCAACCCAAAAACAACAGCCGCTACTGCTGAGATAGCTCCGATAAAAACCAGCATCCGTATACCGGCCCTAAAACTATCTGCTTTACGTTTCCCACCTATCACCTCCATCAGTAATGCCACTACCAGCAAGCTGACAGGGAAATGCACTACCATGGGATGTAACCTTCCCAGGAATGACCAAAACCAGAAATGGTCACCTGTAGTCCCCTCACCGGCTACTACAGGTGTTACCGCTGTTATGGTCAGCAATATAGTTGCAACCGTCATACAACAATGTTTAAATACACCATGCAGTAGCTTATTCCTGCTTCAGCATAATATTGCGATATTCTACTTTCATGGGTGGCCCAACATGCACCTGTATGCCTAACATTCCTTTCAGCTTTCCATTCACAGTATCCTTGTCCGTTACGTCACTCATTAAAATGCCATTGATATAATGTTGCAAGTGATCTCCTTTCACGATCAGATGACACTCATTCCAATCTTCGCTTTTGATATGGGTTTTTAAGGAATCGATATCTCCTAATGATCCGGTTACGGCAGCGGTTACCCAGGCATTATTCTTGCTTTCGCCCGGTACTTCTGCAGTAGGAGCAGGTATCATCGTTTTTTGTCCGCGATAAGCCAATGTAGTCCTGCCGCGTTCTTCATAATTCTGCCCGGTGTAGTTATTATTACCATCAATATCTGCCTGATATCCCTTCATGGCATGCGGAATACCTTCAAACATTTCACTACGGTAATTAATCCCGCTATTACCATCTTTAGTAATCCGGAACTCTGCCTTAAGTTCAAAATCACCCGGCTGACCACCCTGCCAAACAATAAATGTGTTTGTCTTGAGTGGTTTATCCGGTGTAACCTGCCCTACCAGTTTACCATCTTCTACATGCCAGTAAGTAGTATCCCCTTCCCAGCCATCTAATGTTTTACCATCAAATATTTGTACAAAACCATCTTTGCCTCCTGTATTGCCACTGGATTGACATCCTCCGATCATTAACCCCACTGCTGCTATTGCCAATGGAATATATCTTGAAGCTGCTGTTTTTAACATCCTTATTTTTTTTGTGATAGATTTAATATTAAACACTATTTGCCCTGGGTATCCTTCCAGGTGCCTGAAGCAGCAGAGTCCAGTACTGCCTGACACACCTGCTGTGTTTCGTAGGCTTCTTTGAAAGTAGGTGAGCAAGGAGCTCCTGTTTCCAGGCTTTTCAGAAAATCTGCTACCTGATGTACAAAAGAATGCTCATAACCGATACCTAAACCAGGTACCCACCATTTATCCATGTAAGGCTGATCCCCATCAGTAACATGAATAGAGCGCCAGCCACGCACCGTAGAATCATCTGCATTATCAAAGTATTCCAACCGGTTCAGATCATGCAGGTCCCAGCGGATAGAGGCATTTTCACCATTGATTTCGAAAGTGTATAACGCTTTATGTCCACGGGCATAACGGGTAGATTCAAAAAGTCCCAGGGAACCATTATTAAAATGGCACAGGAAAGCACAAGCATCATCAATATTTACTTTTTCTACTTTACCGGTAAGCTGGTGCATCCTTTCCTTAACAAATGTTTCGGCTACTGCTGATACATTTTTAATGCCTCCGTTGAGCCAGATAGCAGTATCGATACAATGGGAAAGCAGATCTCCCACTACGCCAGACCCTGCCACATCCGCATCCATGCGCCAGAGCCCTTCGCCTCCTTGTGGCAGGTTGGCATTAATAGTCCAGTCCTGCAAAAAGTTAGCACGGTAATGAAAGATCCGACCCAGCTTTCCCGAATCAATGATTTTCTTGGCCAGGGTTACCGCCGGAAGACGACGGTAATTATACCAGATAGTATTTTTAACACCTGCCTTTTCGATGGCATCTACCATCTGTTTGGATTCCTCCAACGTACGGGCTAAAGGCTTTTCGCACAGTACCATCTTGCCTGCCGCTGCTGCAGCGATAGCAATCTCTGCATGCATATCATTGGGCGTACAGATATCCACCGCATCAATATCCTTGCGGGCAATTATTGCTTTCCAATCTGTTTCCACAGATTCATATCCCCATTGTTCTGCGAATGCTTTTACTTTATTTTCACTACGGGAACACACCGCTTTTAATACAGGTGTGTAAGCGAGTTCAGGGAAAAAATTCCTTGCCCTTAAATATCCATTGGAATGTGTTCTGCCCATAAAGCCACATCCTATTAATCCAATATTCAGTTCTTTCTTTTTTGCCATAATTGCTACTGATTAAGGTTGTTGAAAAATAATACCGGTGGTCATGCTATTCAGCTTCATACCAACCATGCATACGGCGCACTTTTATCATCGCTCCAAGGATATCATTCCAGGTTTTAGGCTGTGTCATTACCTCATTAGGGAACATACAGCCGTCCCAACAGATATGCCTGAACGCTTTTGTAAGCGCTCCATTATCGTCGCGCAACCAATGACCGGCATCTTTTGCAATGTCCAGTTTGCCGTTAGGATCAGCTGCAGTGCAATGACGTCCGGTTTTATCATGTGATCCCGTACCATGCACCGTACCATCATTTTGTGCTACGTGGAAATCTATTGTCCATGGACGGAGGGCATGCGTTAATTTTTTAAGCGCTGCCGTCAGTGTCTCCCGGTCATTCCAGTCAAAATCAACCGGCAGTATGCGGTCTTCCGGACTGTTATATCCCAGGAGATACAAAAAGGTGTGGGACATATCCGCCTGAAAACCAATATTAGGACGGTCCACTGCTTCCAGGGTATCTATCATCGCTTTCCAGCTATGCATACCACCCCAGCAGATCTCTCCTTCTGCCGCCAGCTTTTCTCCGTAATCCGCTGCAACATCACAAGCCTCGCGGAAAGTTTGTGCAATCAGTTTTGTATTACCTGCCGGATCCTTTGACCAGGCTTCCGGGCCAGTAGCAGAATCAATACGTACTACGCCTCCTTTACGGATGCCCAGTTCTTTTAACTGCTTCGCTACCTGGCAGGATTTACGCACCTGCTCTACAAAACGTGCCCGGTCTTCTTTGCTGCCCATCGCAGAACCTCCACTGGGAGGCCATATTGGCGCTACAATACTGCCAATTTCGAGTTGGTAAGATCCTACCTTATCTGCCAGTTTTTTAATTCCATCCGCAGAACCATCAATATCATAGTGAGGACTAAAAAGCCCGATATCAATTCCATCAAACTTAACACCGTCCACTTCCGCTGCAGCAGTCATCTGCAGCATAGTATCTATACCTATCACCGGCTCAGAATCTGGTCCTTTTCCAACAATACCAGGCCAGGTAGCATTATGAAGCTTAGGATAATTATTTTCTTGCATAACGTTTAATTTTATTTCCAGAACAGAACATAATAGCTAATTGCTAAAAGCCAATAGCTAACAGCTTATTTTAAAACCAGATCAGGGTTTCCCGGTCCAAAGTGTTTCAGCATCACAATAGGATCTGTAGCAGAAGCGTTTACTATTTTAACCCCTTCCACAGCAGCCTGTTCGCTGATAAAAAACTCATCATTAGTCAGTTGCCCGTAACGGATCAGGGAAGGCGTTTCTATATCCCACACACCCATTTTACCATGGCCCTGCATCATAATGATACCATAAGCTGCACTATCTTTTATCACCACCGTTGCACCTGGTTGAATGGTCAGCTCTTTCGCACTGAAAGCATCTGATTTATAACAGATCCAGTTTTCCGTATATCCCGCAGCCTGCATTTCTGCCAGGGGTTTTACCGGCTTAGGCGCCATGTAGCGGTTTTCATGAATATTAGGATCCAGGTTCAGATCCCAGTCTATTACATCCAGCAGGGCCTCAAAATCGCCTATGCTTTCTTTTGGTGTACCATTCCACAATAGCTCTTCCGGAATAATCGCTTCATTTACCAGTGACTGGTACATGGCAAATACATCCGATGCTTTCTGTGGTTCATAAGTACATAAGCTACCTGGTGCGTGCAATAATCCTGGCGGCACATCCCATCCTGTTCCCGGATCTAGCTTAAAGGCCTGGGAATAGCTGGTGATCTTGTTATCACCCTTGGTAAAATTCTTCAGACACTCACGGATCTCATCTCTGGTAGTACCCGGAGAAATTCCCATAAATGTGTAAGGAAAATCACCCCCATGATTATTGAGCTGAGGTGGAAAATAATAAGCTTCCGGTTTGCCCAGCTGCCCAATCAATGCCGCTTTTTCGTCATTATGATGTATGTGATGGGGAAGTGGTCCCATATTATCAAAAAACTTGGAGTACATAGGCCATGCACCATAAGTATCCCACAAACGCTTGCCGATCACCGCACCTTTCAGCTCGCTGATCGCATCTTTTAATAAGATACGTTCTTCTTTTGTACCGTCATTAAAAATCACAACGCTTAACCCTTCATTTTCGCCGGTTAATGGCCCATTCTTGGCGGGTGTAGTAGATGATAACCAACGTTCATCAATACCACCACGTACGCCACCCAATACATAATAATCGTCCGGATGAAGTTTAATCCTTCTTCCTGGTACACAAAATGATCTTGGTACCCAGTTAGGTGCCAGACGTAAAATTCCTTTTCCCTGATCAAAGGCTTTTTGAGCTAAACTTAATTTTTCCATTGGTTACAATTAATATGATTTTCAATTCACGTTAGTGGTATCGTTTAAAAATTTGTTGATGGCCTGCTGGTCGGTCAATATCCTGATATCCAGATGATAATTACATTGCTCTCCTGGTGCCAGCTGACGTAATGTACCTTGCTCTCTGGCCGCTTTCTGACCGATAGGTGGGTTAGTACCAGGCTCAAGCCCCATAATATACTCCCCTTCTCCCCAGTGCTGCCAGTTGGTTAGCCAGGGTAATTCCTTCTTCCGGAATTTTATAGCTACCGCCATATTGAGTGCAGGATTATACACCCCGCACGTACAAGTACCATCAGCATCTGCTGCCACATCAATGTAAGCAGCAGCTTCTCCCGTACCTGCATGACTGGCCAACGGAGGCGGACAGGTGTAAAAATCATTTCCTTCCCGGAAGATCTCACTGCTTTTTTCATCCCTGGATGTCCAGCTACCATTCCAGATGATACGGGCTCCTTCATCTACTATTGGCCAACCAAAATTCATATGATATAACAGCATATGTGGCATAGGGGTATTGCCCCGGTTGATCACTTCGTCCTTTACCTGAATACCTGCTTCTCCCAGTACACCTGAAATGGTGCGTTTCAGAATAAGGTTGGGCCCTAATGCAGTAGCTTCCCGGATAATACCCGTAATACTCATCTCCAGCTTGCCCATAGCGGGGTCTGGCTGTATGATGGATATAATTTCAGCAGGTGCATTACTGATTCTTCCATGCAGGCTGCGTTCTCCAAATGCATCCTTATCGGGACCTCCAACATGGGAGAGCCCACAGGTAGTAATCAATCCGCCACCAAAGGTTCGCAACCATTCAATGCCCTTATCCGAAAAGGGCGCTGGAGGTGTGATGCCTGTACAGCTCAGCCAGGACAAATTATGCTGATTATAAAATGCATCCATAATATCCATCGCCCGGTCAATTACCACCTTATAACGAAGGCCTGTACCTGTATTGATCCAGGCGATCCGCACTCCTCTGCCCGGACCATTATCGATGACCGCTGTTTCTATCCCTCCCAGCTGTGCATGATGGGATATTTTGCCTTTCCATTTCGGATCACTCATAATGCCACTTTTATTTTATCTCCCTATTATTATTTTTTAGCTACAAAAACAGTGTCCTGTGCATTACCGCCAGACTTCAAATAAGCAATAAGATCTCTCAGTTCATCTTCATTCAGCCTGTTAATCAATCCTGGCAACATAGGAGAAACAGTAGAAACGGCGGTATTCTTCACATCTTTCTTCAGTACTTCTTTCAATACCTGTGGTGCAAATGGATTCTGGGAGATATAGTATTTCTCGCTATCCTGTTTTACCAACCGGCCTACTACTGATCCACCTGCTTTCAGTTTAAATTCGGTAGCGCCATACTGATCAGAAATAGTTTTTCCCGGATCAATGATCGCTTCCAGAATATCCTTTGTAGAAAAGCGGCTACCCAGTTGTGTCAGGTCAGGACCGGCAGTACCGCCTTCTCCACGCATACCATGACAGGCGCCACAAAGAGATGCGGTAAACATGGCTTTACCCTGTTCATAATTACGGGGGCCCTCTCCTTTCTCAACAACAGCCAATGCCTCTTCTACATTCCAGCCTCTTCCTGGTCCTTTAGGTTGAACAGATCCCTGCACCGTATTATTACGGGAAGTGTTTACAAGAGAATCGCCGGATATAGCATTGAAATGCGCGAAGTCAGGTTTAGGCACATTATTAAGTGCATTTTTCCTGGCATTGTCAATAAAGCCGACGAAGCTGTGTCCACCTTTATAACTAAATGCTTTATAGAACCACTGGAAGTATTGATCCCGCAGCTCAGGTGTCCAGCCATTTTTAGCAGCACTAAGCGCTATTGCATAATAGGTTTGTTGTAAAGGAGGCATTTTGGATAACATGTTGGCAATATCCATTCCGTATTGTGGATTACGCAGGATCAGATCAGACGATTCCATCGCTGTTTTCTGGCCGGTGGTATCATCTACGGCTACGCTCATCAATGCCATTGTTTTAGCCACTGCTTCCGGAGCATCCAGGTATACCATCAGTTTGCTCAAGGACCGGTTCAGGTCATTTGTTTTAGCCGGGTATTGCGGATTCAGGTAAGCAGCCAATTGTGCTTTGGTAGCAGCATCTGGTTCACCCATGCGGGCACAAACCAGTTCAATTGCACGCAGGAAATCTATTTGTTGCTGTTCCGTCAGCTGTGTATAATCCACGCCCATCAGTGATTTCAATGCCTGTGTTTTCACAGCGGCATTCCCCTGACGAGCCAGGGCCAGCGTAGCAGTAGTTAATGCAACCGGATCTTTTTCGTTTAATACGCGGTCCTGCCATTGGGCTACCGGCTGATGCTCTAAAGCAATTCTTGCCGCAAAGCGGATAAAGCGGTCACTATGCTTTAAATAAGGCCAAACAAAATCAACGGCACCTGCTTTAGGGGCACCATGGTATTCTTCCAGCTGACGACGTAACTTCTGGTCTGCTGTTGGCTCCACTGCCACCATTTCACCTTTTTCAGCATCTTTTCCGGTGTAATAAATACGGTAAAGATCTGACTCCAGCCTGCGGCCGCCAGTTAGGAAATACATAGCACCATCAGGTCCTATAGCACCATCTGTTAATGGCAAAGGAGAACCGGACAAGAATTCTTCTGCATTGGCTTTATAAGATGCTCCGTCTGCCTGCGTCTGGATAGCATAGATAATACCAAAGCTCCAGTCAAAGGCAAACAGGGATTTGCGGTATTTCTCCGGGAAGTTAGCATGACCACCATAAATAAAGTTAGTAGGTGATCCTTGTCCTATATTTAATAAAGGAGGAAGGTTATCTGGGTAGCGGGGCGACCATTTTTCGGTACCTGCACGCCAGCCGTATTCACTGCCGCTGGTTACATGGCAGATACGTGTAGGACGGTACCAGGGCGTTCCAAAATCCCACTCCATATCTGAATCATAGGTAAAGAGCTCGCCGGCATCATTAAAGGCAATATCAAACGGATTACGGTATCCTGAGCTTACCAGTTCCCAATTGGTACCGGTAGAGTCAATATGGGCAATCCATCCACCATGGTTAGCTACCGTATTGTCATGTCCGTTAGGGTCCCGCAGCAATGGCAGCACATTGTCTATCTGCCATACCGGAAGCGCCCTATAGCTATCCATTTTAGGGATCGCGGTAAAGTTACCTGCCACCACATACATGGATTTTTTATCCGGAGATAAAACGATGCTGTGAGGGCCGTGTTCTCCCTCTCCATCCAAAGCTTTCAGCAAAGTGATTTTATCAAACTGGTCGTCACCGTTTGTATCTTGTAAACGGTATAATCCACTACCTTTTTTAAATTCATCATTGCTGCTGTGATTTACCATCACATACAAACTATTAAAGGCATATAACAAACCCTGTGCATATCCCATGGATACTTTGGGTTTGGCAGTGTCTTTACTGTTACTGTCGATGATGTCCAGTTTTTCTACTTTAGGTTTGGTAGTATCCCCGATTGCCGGAAGTACCAAGCGGTACAAGGAGCCATACTGGTCGGATACAATCATTCTTCCTTTATCGTCAAATGTCATGGACACCCAGGAACCTAATCCCTCTGCGGAAGGATTATATAAATGCTCCGCACGAAAATCTGCCGGGAGTTTAAGTTTTGCAATCTTCGGATCCGCGTTGGCCTCATCCGATGCCGGATCTTTTACTGAGTTACAGGAAATTCCTACAAGAATAGCAACTGTAAGGGTAAATAGTGATTTTAGAGATGGGTTGCTGGATATACGCATAGTAAGTTTTACTTAATAATAATGATGCTGAATCTTAAAGTTTGTTAATTGGCTCTCTTATAATATAATAAGGTAAACCAATCATTCATGATAATAGATATTATTTCTAATCATAACGTGTTGTTTTAGATTACGTGGAAGCCCATGGCGTTATGGCATTTAAGATAATATAATGAAAATAGGTGTCCATCCTATTCTGTCCTATACACTTCCGGGATAATTCCAGGGATATCTGACAAGCCCGCCCAAGCCGTAGTATCAAGTTATCAGTACTTATTTGTATATTTATTATCATTGTGATGACCGGTAAGCATTCCCGGCAAAAAATACGATACCCCTAAATAAATTCCACCATGCCATCGTCTTCCTATCGTATTGCTTCTATAGATATCCTAAGAGGTATTATCATGATAATTATGGCATTAGACCATACCCGGGATTTCTTTCATCAAACGGCTATTACTGCCGATCCCCTGGATATTGCTACGACTACTCCTGCGTTATACTTCACCCGTTGGATTACACACTATTGTGCACCGTTGTTTGTATTTCTTTCCGGCATATCCGCTTTTCTGGCCGCACAACGGAGAACACGCCAACAAGCCAGCCTTTTTCTGATAAAGAGAGGGTTATGGCTGGTCTTAATAGAAATTACCCTGGTTACGCTGGGGCTAACCTTTAATCCCTTCTATAATTTTATCATTCTGCAGGTAATATGGGCCATTGGCTGGAGTATGGTCATTCTGGGCCTTTTAAGCCGCCTGGGTTACAAAGCAGTATTAATTACCGGGTTGGTTCTGTTCTTTGGGCACAACCTCTCCAATTATGCCACCCTGCCGGCTACAGGCGTTACAGGCATATTATGGTCTGCCTTGCTCACCTCCCCCGGTATTGTAGTACCATTGGATACTCATCATTTTGTGGGGATCTTTTATACCATCCTTCCATGGACAGGAGTAATGCTCCTGGGATATTGTACAGGGTATTTATATACGCAGGCGTATCCGGCAGAAAAGCGGAAACATGTGCTCCTTTCAGCCGGATTTTTCCTGGTGGCGCTGTTTATGAGCCTCCGTATCATTAATGTATATGGTAATCCACTTCCGTGGAAACCACAGCAGGATTTTCTCTCCAACCTGCTGGCCTTTCTTAACACCAGCAAATATCCCCCCTCCCTCCAATACCTTTGTATGACATTAGGCCCTGGTTTGGTGGCCCTCCCCTTGCTGGAAAACGCCAAAACAGGATGGGCCCGGATAGTCAGCGTATATGGCAGCGTGCCCTTCTTCTATTATCTGCTGCATTTTTATTTATTACACAGTTTGCTGGTAATCGTCTTTTTCCTGTCGGGGTATACCGCTGCTCAAATTGCAGATCCGGCTTCCATTTTCCTCTTCCGGCCGGCACAATTTGGATTCAGCTTACCTTTCGTATATACCATATGGATAGGGGCGGTTATTTTATTGTATTTCCCCTGCCGCCGGTTTCAACAGTATAAAAAGCAGCATACCCACTGGTGGTTAAGCTATGTATAATCATATTACCTGCGGGCTGGCGCAAAATTCCAGCGCAAACCTGCACTGAGGAAATAATTGGTGGCCAGCCGGTGCTCTGCTTTAGGCTTAAACATTTCTGACAACTTCTTTTCCTGGAAACTGGTAGTACTAAAAAGCATACTTCCTCCTGAAGCAATAAAATCAATCTTCCGGCTCAGATGCCATGTATTTTCAAGCCCCAACTTCATTTCGGCATAGCCCATCAGCCGTTTGCCATCGGTACGTTTTTCTACATCATAGGCGGCTCCCTGCATCCGGAACGCCAATCCAATATCTGCATACCGGTTCAATCTCGTGGATACACTCAGCTTCTCCGGGAAAACAACATCTATCTTAAACCGTTCGCCGGTTTTCCACTGTACTAAAAACGCGGGTAATACCATGGGCATACCAAATGAATTGGTTAGCACGACGCCAATACCATAAGATAATTTAGGGTTATGTTTTCTGATAAAGACTACTCCTCCGTTCACAAACAAGTCATTCTGATCTATCTTTTCCATGTCTGTATTGATCCCTGCTGATAAGAGTGCCAGCATTGTCCACCGCTTATTTAAGCTCCGGTAATGCTGCAATCCTATCTGAGTACCCAGTAACTCATCCGGATATATATTCTTCTCATAATCTTTATTTTCCAGCTGTGCATAAGACCCTGATAAAGACGCAGACCACACCCTTAGCTTCCCCGTGGCAGTATCTACTTTATTGGAAAGTAAAAAGGCGGCACCAAAATTAAAGCGCTGCTGGGAAGTAGTGGAGCCTGTTTTAACGCTATCTTCCGGTCTTATATAACGTGAGGCGGGTAAATAATCAACACTTATGGCCATACCTGGCCCATTTAAAGAAGCACCCCCTAATTGGGCAAACAACAAATCAGCTTGCGTAAGTAATCCCAATAACAGGCATAACTGAATAATAAATCTCTGCTGGCGTATCATGTCAGGTGTAATTGTTTACACTGTGACTGACTTATATCTGTTTACCCCTACGACAACGAATATTATTTTTCAGCTCCGTTGGCATGAGCCATAAGCGAAGTGTACAAAGGCATCAGGATCTCCTGGGAGCCAGGAAAAGATTATTCATCAACAAGATGAACATCCCAATAATATAATAGGCCAATGCGAGCAAACCTATGTTACGGAATACTTCAGGATACCCTAATGTATTTACATCAACAAACGGGTAAGGATATTCATGACATATAACTCCCCGGATCAAAGCATAAATACCATATAACAAAGGATAAAAGAGCCATTTTACGGCGCTTTTATATTCCTGCCTGACTATAATACCAAACAATAACCAGTACACCAGATAAAAAACAGGTACCCCATAATGTAATACCGTATCAACAATAGCCTGCCAACCAGTAGGATTCCAGGTATTAGCCAGCAGCAAATGATATACAATGGCCACTATGAGGATATAAACCAGTGTACCGGTCTGGATAAGCGGCTTTGTTAAAAAGGTGTTCAGCCGGGATGTGGGTGCCAGCCAACCAGTAATAAAATGACATGCAACCAGGGTATTCGTCCATATCGTCATGTAACTAAATACCCGGATGATTGCGCCACCATAAGTAACACCGGGCTTAAAGGGTGCTACCAATACCAGATATAATTGTGCCAATACTCCCCACGTACTCAATAAAGCACCTGCAATCAGGAAAAACTTTTTTAGGCCAGTGGTGGAGCTAGTTTTCATATACGTTAGTCCAGTTTGGTAAACGTATTAAAAATAGAATCTTTTGTGGTGAATATTAATTTTCCCGTGAAATATTTCTCCAGGCGCACTTCCTGTTTTCGCTCCGGCATAGGAGGCCTGTACCCAAACCCTATTACCAGAGAATCCAGGTACAGATATTCAATGTGCATGTTTTCAAAACCCCGTTCTTTCATGTGCTTCACCCCCTGCCGGCTCTTTTCGTTAAAATGCTCGAATAGCAACAAATCATTGGGGAAAAAGCCCTTTTCAAAACGGTACTGCCTGATAGCTGCTACAAAGCCTTCAGACGGATACACTGTTCGTTTCGCTTTTTTCTTACTCATCGGAACATAAAAGGAGGGGCCTACATCAGCATCGTCAGTATGATACGAGGAAGTTCTCTTACTGTAGTTATAGGTCAGACATCCACTAAACATCATGGTAACAAGCAAGAGCAAAACAATTTTGTTCATGGCTATAGGTTATTGGGGCTATGTTTAAATGCTTAAATTGATTTTAAGGAGAAAGATATAAAAAATAAACAACTACGGCTTGACCCCCATAACAAAATGCTGTTGCTGCATTTGCTGCAAAAATACCAGGGTATCTTTTTGCAGGGAGGGAATATCAGTTAAATTCAAAGAAGGGGCAAATTCAAGTAATGCAGACAGCGGATTTCCCTGTGCCAGTTGCTCTACTGTAAATGCAAGCCAGGGAGACAGGTCAATAAACTGCACCTCTCCACTTCCCGGCTGCCGGTATATCAATACATAATAGGTACCTTTTTTAGCCACCAGTTCCCTGACAGGGGCTATTAAATGAACCGGGTAAGCCAGCGCCAGCAATCTGAATTCAGGGTTTAATACCAGCTCTTCTTCCAGCCAATTACCATTCCGCCGGTATGGAGGTACCGGAAGGTCTTCCATGTTATATACTTCCATCTCTGCCCATTCAAAACTAAGCAGGTCATTCAGATAAGGTAATGCGTAGCTTTCCTCCCAGTTATGTTCTACTGCATAAGTGTAAAACTCCAGTGGCAGCTTCCACATCTGGTACGACTGGCAATGGTGATTACTGAAAAAGTCCTGCAGCATCTTATCCCATTTGCGTCGGGGGATATTATTATAAGCAATGGGAAATGCGGATGCCATCGTATCCTGGATTACATTAAATACGAGGCGGCGGTAATGTTTCAGTCTGTTGGCAGGAATACCTGGCAGATCTGCTTTTTTACCGGTGCGGCAATACTTCGAAAAGTTTTGCTGAATATGATAGGTGTCAGGCAACAAATTCATTTCTCTGCTTCCATTGTTTGTGACAAATAGCTTGCAGCCGGTTCATTTCGCCCTGCAATTCTTCCATTTCCGGAATATTAAAATCCCTTTCCAACAATACCGGTACAGGATGCAACCGTTGTATCGTCCATTCAAAAAGCTCATACACCGGATCTATGATGGCTTCTCCATGTGTATCAATGATCAGATCCGGAGCTACCTGTTCATGGCCCGCCATATGAATATAGGCTACTTTATCCAATGGCAGCTGTTGTATAAATTCTTTTGCGTTATACTGATGATTGAAGGCATTTACATAAATGTTATTCACATCCAGCAATAGCTGACACCCCGATTGCTGCACTACTTCATTGATAAACTCTACCTCGCTCATTTCTGCTGCAACAGGTGTATAATAAGATACTATTTCCATGGCCAGCGGCCGGTCCAGAAAATCCTGTACCTGTCTGATACGTGCAGCGATATGGGCTACCGCATCTCGTCGGAAAGGAATAGGCAACAGGTCATACATATGGGCATTATCACACTTGGAATAACTCAGATGTTCTGAATACAGCTGTACATTATACTCCCGCAAAAATGCTTTCACATATTTCAGGAATTCCTGGTCCAGCTCATCCGGGCTGCCAATGGAAAGGGATAAGCCATGACACAATACCGGATACTTTTCTACTACCTGATGTAATACTTTTTTCCAGTATCCGCCTATACCCATCCAGTTTTCGGGAGCAAACTCCACGAAATCCGGTTTTATGTGCTTACCAAGAATAAACTCATCAGCAAAATCACGCCTGAAACCTAACCCTACCATATCTTTTGGGTTTTATAAGCAATAAAAAGCAGGGGCAGCAGCCTGCCCCTGGCCCCAAATAAATGTTTAGCTTACTTAGCGCCTGCTGCAGGTTTTGCGGCGGCAGGAGCAGTAGAATCCTTTTTCGCTTTCTTCCCTTTTTTACTGCCACATTTCCCCTCTCCGCATTTTCCTTCTCCACATTTCCCTTCTTTTGTTTTACTGGCTTTTGAAGCCCCGCATTTGGCATCTTTTGCCTTACCGGTAGAATCCTTCTTTTCACCACATTTCAATTCAAATACATTGCCGGTATTGCTTCCACCCAGCAAAGCATTTCTTACTTCAGCACCAGATCCCAGATGAGCATAAGTAGTAACAGGAGCAGCATTACCCTGTACTGCTGTAAGGCCCAGGATAGCCGCAGCGACTAAAGACCCGGAAAAAATCACTTTTTTGTTAGAGGTGTTGTTCTGTTGCATTTGTTTAATTTTAAAACAATGTGAGGAAATGTAGACTTATGCTTTTTGATGTATTTACGCACCTATTCTATCATCTGTATTTACTGTGATTACTCACTATCGGATTCCTAAATAAAAGTTAAATCGTTGTGCCTTATAAATATCAATGTACATAATGTGCCGGTAACTTAGCAAGGGGCAGCATGGTATACTAAATTTAGTAAATAATCTGATTTATACCACATTTCACATAGTCAACACAGTTGACCAACAGTAACATATTCTTCACTTTTTCATCGCTATTGCTTGGAATATTATCACAATGCTTTATTTTAGACCTGGTAATACACGGGAATGAAATAAAATAAAGTGAACAATAACTGTTTCTGATGCTGTACAAGTAGCAGGCCCCTGAACACAGATTCATCACTTCATGGAAGTTTAGGGCCCTCCTGAATTGGTAATAATTTTGCTGTAACCTATGAAATTGGCACTAACTAATAATAATACCTTGCAATGACTAACAGATTGCCCCTGGTAACGTCCGTTTTTTTTATCACCCTTATCAAGGCATACCTTCAAGGGACTAAGACAAAAAATGAAATCAAACAGGAAGTAGATGGCTTATTTGATTGGGAAGAAATTACAAGCCGGTACGCTACCCAGGATGTCACTTTTTTGCTTACCCGCGCCGCTCAGAATATAAATGAAAACTACTACGCAGATATCGTTGAACATATTTCCAGCACTTCCGATACCATACCTACCCGTGCTGGATTGATTCATCACCTGGAACAACTACTGAAAGGAAATATAGACCAGGAAGATTTATACGAATGGGCTACCTGGCACAATGTAGATTCAGATGATGATGCTACTGCTGTTTTTGAAGACCTGGCAGTAGCCTATTTCTGTCTGTATCTGTTACCCGCGCAAAAACAACACCTCACAGAAAAAAAATATCAGCAGGCACTGTATATCTTCCGTCAAAAGAACAGCAATATGCTGAAAGACAAAATTGCATTGGTGCTGTTGATTGAAAAAGAAAGGCAATACTTTAGTTTCTTTTTACGCGATTACCTACAAGGGACTAAATCAATAGATGAACTGGATGTTTATTTGCTGAACAAATTTGGGATGGATCATCACAGCTTTCCCTACATGGAAGCATTAGCCTCTTCCAATACACATCACCACAACCAGGACGAGATGACCGTACTACTGAAAAAAGCTGCTATGGAAAAATAACTGGTAGGCCCATATTACTTAATAATATCTGCAATATTTACTTTTCTTTTTTCACCTACTACAATATCAGTAGTATAGGTGTATACCCTGTCTCCATTGCCGTATTGCATATACATTTCCAGCGGAAAAACTACCGCAGGATAGAAACCCTGTGTAAGCATATGTTCAATCTGCTTTTTATATTTTTCCGCCACCAGGCCATACCCCTGAAATAAGGTATGCAGCTTCATCGGGATCCAAACATAAGCAGTTACCTTGGCATTGCTGGAAGCAGTTACCTTGGCATCTTTCCGGGAATTATGTGCTACATACTCTTCACAGGCGATACCTGCAATTACTTTTTTAGCGCCGGTTCTGGTAAGTTGCGTCAGATAACCTACTTCACCGGGATATACCGGCTCCATCGTTTCCAGATCCAGCTGTTGTTTCTCGCCGCTGCCAATGTTATGTATAGCAGTAATGCTTAATTGCGATTCCTTCTCAAAGTCGGCATAAAAATGGTACCGTGCTCCTGTACTTTTACTATTCAGTTGAATACTGAACTGCGGTTTTTCACTGCTGTAATAAATCACAATTTCCTCTCCTCCATTTACCACACGCTGATTGCCCTGGAAAGCTTCCGTTTCCTGATACACGGCCACATCAAAAACATAATTGGAATCAATGGAAACCCGGTCATCGCCACCAATCGTAAGTGCCTTCATGGGTTTTGCTTCTTTTTTTCCGGAAAACGGATACGCTGCATCTTCCTCCTCCATGGCTGCTTCATCCGGGGAAACTGTTTTCTGCTGTGTAACAGACTTAATCCTGTCACCTGCTTTCTTAAGCCATTGCGCCTGTACGCAAGGGATACACATGGTTAACCACAGTATTATCAATACCGGCTGCTTCATAGGATAGTTTTCTGCCGGCAAGATACATATAAAAAATTTAAACTATAAAAGCCTTCTTACTATTTTACTCCACCTAACTTACCATCAGGCTACATCCCCTTAAAGCGGAACTATCTAAGCGTCCCAGTACTTCAAAGCTCCCATCCGCATAGATTTTCCCAATATCTTCCGTAGCAATAAACGCACAGGAGTACACGTTTGCCAGATCGATTACATTAATAACGCCTGCTGCACTTTTATCTGCCAGCTGAAAAGGGTCATTTTCATCCCGGACCAGTACCTTCATCCAGGGGGGGGTAGTAAAAACCCCTTTCCCCTCCGAATATGCCTGGGATAATAATTCTGTCATACCATATTCTGCATGTACCTCAGCTACCCCTAGTTTCTCCTGCAAAAAACCATGTACTTCCTGTCTGGTCCATTCCTCTCTCCGTCCTTTCATCCCCCCTGTTTCCATTACTATTGTATGGTGCAGCTGCAGGGTATACCGCTCTGCAAAATCCAGCAATCCGAAAGTAACCCCTATCAACAGCACTTTTTGTCCACGGGCTTCCAATGCCTGTAAATGGGCATACAATTTATCATGCTCATACAGGTAAAACCCGCTTTCCGGATGCCCGCTCCGCAAAATCATTTCCTGCACCATATGTACCAATGAGGAATGTTGCCGTTCCAGGTAAGAAGGTAGTAACCCTAATACCACATAATCACTTACCGCACCATACCTGTTTTCAAAGGCTGTCATAAAGCTCGTGGTATACAGGCTCACTTTTTTTACCAGATGCCTGCTGTTGATGGTTTGGGTAGTTCCACTGCTTTCGAACACTGCCTCTGGTTCAAAACGGCCACAAACTACCTGGTGCGTTTTAAAGAACTGGATGGGTAAAAAGGGGATCCCCATGATAGACCTGACTTCTTCCGGCCTGATATGCAGGGCATTTACATAAGCCCGGTAAAGCTCATTTTCCTGGTACTGGTACTGAAAAAGAGAAAGCGCGGCAGGCTCCAGCCCGGCAGCGGTTAAAGAAAATATATGTTCCAGGGATGTTTCCATCATGTATTCCCAACGTTTAAAAATCACCCAAAGTTAGGGAGAACTGCAAATTTAGCCCCGGTGAAGTAACAAATAAGCTGAAAAAGCGTTTAATTTAATAGGTGGTTATCCTTAAAAAGGGGGATTACCATCCACTGAACCATTGTATTTTAGTTAAAAAAATGTAGGTTTGTTATATGAAGAAATTGCTCCTTTTATCTGTGATTATCTGCCTGGCTTATGCTTGTAAGAAAGACTCCCTGAGCAGTAAACCTCAGATTTCTTTCAGATCTTACTCCATCTCATCTATAGATACTACCACCCAGCAATTTGATATAGAGTTTAACGTGAAAGACGGGGATGGCGACATCGAAAACAATATTTACATACTTAACTATGTGGATGGTACGCCACCTGTAGATGAAAATGATTTTCCTTCCAGGCAAATGCCGGGCATAGAGGCCAATAAAGGCAACAGCGTGAATGCCATTGTATCTGTCAACATGCAAAGCAATGACTTCCGGGTAGGTATTGATGACAACTTCACCCCCGACAGCTTTCATGTAAGGGCATTTATTATAGATAATGCCGGCAATAGCAGTGATACCATTACCACCCCCAAGATTCCGTGGTATAAGAAAAAGCAACCGTAAAAGCATTACATTTACATTATACAAAGGATTCCTTTTACAAAGGAATCCTTTTATTTTTTAGCTTTACCCATTATTTAAAACCATGAACAAGATAGCTGAACTACAGTCAAAGATAGCCGAAGCCATGCAGGGCGGCGGAGCAGTGCGTATTGCATCCCAACATAAAAAGGGTAAGCTCACTGCCAGGGAAAGATTGCAATTGCTGCTGGATGAAGGCTCCTTTGAAGAATTGGATATGCTGGTAAATAACCGTAACCGGGGATTGACCACTGACCAGGAACAGTTTTTAGGTGATGGGGTAGTAACAGGCTTCGGTAATATCAACGGACGGCTGGTATATGTGTTTTCACAGGATTTTACAGTATATGGGGGTAGCTTGTCTGAGCCCCATGCCCGTAAAATATGCAAGATCCTGGACCTGGCTATGCAAAACGGCGCGCCGGTAGTAGGATTGAATGACAGTGGAGGAGCCCGTATCCAGGAAGGCGTAGTAAGCCTGGGAGGTTATGCGGATATTTTCTATCGCAATACCCGTGCCTCCGGCGTTATTCCACAAATATCAGCAATCATGGGGCCCTGTGCAGGAGGGGCTGTATACTCTCCGGCTATTACAGACTTTATTATGATGGTGGAACAAACCTCCTATATGTTCGTAACCGGGCCTAACGTGGTTAAAACCGTTACCCATGAGGAAGTAACTTCCGAAGAGCTGGGCGGCGCACAAACACATGCTACTAAAAGCGGGGTTACCCATTTTGCCTGCAGCAACGAAGTAGAATGTATCCAGAACATCCGTCAGCTCCTGAGCTATGTGCCCCAGAACTGCGAGGAAACGGCGCCGGTATACCCTTATGAGCCATCCAACGAAGTACGGGAAGCCCTCAACAATATGATCCCTGCCAATCCCAATCAACCTTATGATATGAAAGAGGTGATTGCGGAAATAACGGACACGGATAGCTTTTTTGAAGTACACCGCGATTTTGCTGAAAATATTATAGTAGGTTTTGCCCGTATTGCTGGCAGGAGCATTGGTATTGTAGCCAACCAGCCCGCTATCCTGGCGGGGGTACTGGATATACATGCTTCCGTAAAAGGGGCCCGTTTCACCCGCTTTTGCGATGCGTTTAATGTACCCCTGCTGGTACTCGTAGATGTTCCGGGATTTTTACCTGGCACCGACCAGGAGTGGAACGGTATCATTACCAATGGGGCTAAACTCCTGTTTGCCCTGAGTGAAGCCACCGTGCCCAAAATAACAGTCACTACCCGTAAAGCCTATGGCGGGGCCTACTGTGTGATGAACTCAAAACACATTGGTGCTGATCTGAACTTTGCCTTCCCACAAGCCGAAATCGCGGTAATGGGAGCCAAAGGTGCAGTGGAAATCATCTACAAAAAAGAAATTGATGCGGCGGCAGATCCGGAAGCACGCATGAATGAACTCGTGGCCGACTATACCGAACGCTTTGCCAATCCTTATCTGGCTGCAGAAAAAGGCTATATTGACGAGGTGATTGTTCCTGAACAGGCCCGCGTAAAACTGATCAAAGGTTTTAAAATGCTGGAAAATAAAGTGGTGAATATGCCCAGAAAAAAACACGGCAATATACCTTTGTAGGGTGCTTCCGAACACATGTACCAGAGATACCTGCCAATGACGCAGGGAATCATATGATACATGAACTATTTATATCCGGGCACCAGAAAGATTATGCGCACGCTGTTTAACTTTTTCTTATTTACCTCCGTTTATATTTCCTGCTGTGCCTTAATGATGGTATGGCAAACGAACCAGTTGCTGCAACTGCATTACGACTATAACACCTATTATGCGTTTGTATTTGCAGCAACCATGTGCAGCTATAATTTCCATTGGTACCTGACCCCTGCAATCTATTCCTCTTCCGAACGCATTACCTGGGCCCAGCAAAATAAAGTATTACAGTTATCACTTTGCGCGATCGGCGGACTGGGTGCCTTGTTTTTTTTCTGGCAACTGCGGGCCCACTGGCTACCTTTAAGCGGAGCCGCCATCTTAACCTTCCTTTATTCTGCGCCCAAAGTGCCTCATAAAACATTCAACTGGCTGAGTAAAATAGCCATAGGCAAAACCCTGTTCCTTACTTTTGTATGGACCTACGTAACTACCCTCCTGCCGGCATTCATTGCGGATACCGGTATCACCCTGGATGTGGTCCTGTTTACCTGCCACCGCTTTTTCCTGATCTATGCCATCTGTATCCTGTTTGATTACCGTGATCTCGAATCGGATAAAAAAGAAGGTATTCGCAGCCTCATTACTTACCTGAGCTTCAAGAATCTGTTCCGGGTATACTACTGCTCCCTGCTGATGGCTGCCATCAGCGCAGTGTTATTGCTTCCCTACACTTCCCTGCCTGTCATCTGTACCTTGCTGATAGCGGTGCTGGCTACGGCCATCATTACCCGCAAAGCACGCAATACCCCTTCAGATTACATGTTTTACTTTATCCTGGATGGCTTTATGATGCTGTCGGCAGTATTACATATGCTATTAGCTGTTAGCATTTAGCTATTAGCTGCCTGCCATCGGATGCATTACATGCCTATCGTTAACCGGCTAAAAGCTAACAGCTAAAGGCTAATAGCTTTTATTATTTTCCCTACTTTTGCTACATTAACTAATAGTCCAATGAGCAAAAAGCAAAAATCTATACTGGGTAAAGAGGCGCTGGCCTTTCTCAAAAACTACCTGAATAATCCTTCTCCTACCGGCTTCGAAAAAGAAGGACAGAAACTCTGGCTCTCTTATCTGAAGCCATTTGTAGATGAATACATTGTAGATGCCTATGGTTCTGTGGTGGGGGTCATCAACCCTAAAGCTGAATTTAAGGTGGTGATAGAAGCACATGCTGATGAAATTTCCTGGTTTGTCAACTATATTTCTCCGGATGGACTCATTTATGTAATACGGAATGGTGGCTCTGACCAGCAGATCGCTCCTTCCAAAAGAGTAAATATCCATACAGAAAAAGGAATTGTGAAAGCCGTATTTGGCTGGCCTGCTATTCATACCCGCAACCGCAACCCGGAAAAGGAACCACATCCCAAAGTAGATAATATCTTCCTGGATTGTGGCGCCCGCTCCAAAAAAGAAGTGGAAGACCTTGGGGTGCATGTGGGCTGTGTGATCACTTTTGAAGATGGTTTTGAAGAGTTAAACTATGATTATTATATCGCCCGTGCTTTTGATAACCGTATTGGCGGATTTATGATTGCAGAGGTGGCCAGGATGCTGAAAGAAAAGAAGCAACAACTTCCTTTTGGCCTGTATATCGTGAATGCCGTACAGGAAGAAGTGGGACTGCGGGGTGCCGAAATGATTGCTAAAAGGATCAAAGCCAATGTGGCCATCATTACCGATGTTACCCATGACTCTACCACGCCTATGATCAATAAAAATGTGGAAGGCGAAATCAAATGCGGCGGAGGGCCCAGCATTACCTATGGCCCTGCGGTGCACAATATCCTCCGGGATCTGATCATCAAAACTGCTAAGAAAAATGATATCCCGCACCAGCTGCATGCAGTAAGCCGCAGTACCGGCACAGATACCGATGCGTTTGCTTATTCCAACGACGGTACCCCTTCTGCGCTGATCAGTATTCCGCTGCGCTATATGCATACTACAGTGGAAATGCTTAAAAAGGAAGACGTGGAAAACACTATCCTGCTGATTTATCATACACTGCTGAACATTACACCTAAAACAAACTTTCAATACCTGTAAACAGTGCATGGAGGCTCCCTCCTGCCCGCTTTATTTGTAATTGAATTTTTTCCTGTAGGTTTGTTCCATAAATATTATAAATATGCAAGATGTGCAGATACGTCACAACTGGACAATTGAAGAAATAAAAGCTATTTACAATACTCCATTACTGGAACTGGTATACCAGGCAGCTACACTGCACCGCCAGTACCAGGATACCGCCGAAGTACAGGTTTGCACCCTGTTATCCATCAAAACCGGCGGATGTACAGAAGATTGCGCTTATTGCCCGCAGGCAGCCCGTTATAATACTGATATCAAAGTACATGGCCTTCTTAAAAAAGAAGAAGTGCTGCAATATGCCCAACAAGCCAAGGATGCAGGTTCTACCCGCTTTTGCATGGGTGCTGCCTGGAGGGAAGTACGCGACAACCGCGACTTTGACCGGGTACTGGACATGGTAAAAGGCGTGAATGAACTGGGCATGGAAGTATGCTGCACATTAGGGATGCTGAATGCAGAACAGGCTAAAAAACTGGCAGATGCCGGCCTCTATGCATACAACCATAACCTGGATACTTCCAAGGAGCATTATAGCGAAATTATTACTACCCGCACCTATGACGATCGCCTGGAAACATTGGAAAATGTCAGGAAAGCGGGCGTTAGCGTATGCTGTGGTGGGATCATCGGGCTGGGCGAATCGCACGAAGACCGTATCGGTATGCTCCACACCCTGAGCAGCCTGCCGGAACATCCGGATTCCGTACCCATCAATGCGTTGACACGGGTAAAAGGAACGCCACTGGAACACCTGCCTAAAGTAGAATTCTGGGATATGGTACGCATGATCGCTACCACCCGTATCTTAATGCCTAAAGCCATGGTACGCCTCAGCGCAGGCCGGGCCGAAATGAGCATATCTGACCAGGCATTGTGTTTTATGGCTGGTGCCAACTCTATCTTTACCGGTGAAAAACTGCTCACCACCGGCAACCCTTCTTTTGAACAGGATCATATGATGTTTGAACTATTGGGACTGAAGCCAAGAGAAGCATTTAAAGAAGAACATGCTACAGCCGACAGCTGCTGCTAAAGATAATACGATAATAAAAAGCGGTTGCTCCTTCATGGGAAGCAACCGCTTTTTTATATGCCATTATAGTAGCAGATCAATTTACAAAATAGGCTACGCCCAGGGCATACCCCTTCATGCCCAGTCCGCAGATACTCCCTACGCATTTAGGCGCTATTAATGAGGTATGACGGAAATCCTCCCGTGCATATACATTGCTGATATGAATCTCTATCACAGGTGTTTTAATACCTGCAATGGCGTCACGGATGGCTACAGAAGTATGCGTATATCCTCCTGCGTTAAGCAGAATACCATCTGCACTAAATCCCTTTTCATGTAAATGATTAATGATCTCCCCTTCTACATTACTCTGAAAATAGCTGAACTCCACCACAGGATAGGCGGCCTTTAATGTTTCAAAATATTGTTCAAAAGACTGGCTGCCGTAAATCCCCGGCTCCCGCTTTCCCAACAGGTTTAAATTTGGCCCGTTAATAATGGCAATCTGCATATTAAATCAATTACAAATGATGAATGATAAACAGTTTATTGACCCCAGCGATAGGTGTCCTGCGCTATCCCGGCCAGGTCCAGGATACGGTCTACCACCGTGGCTACTACGGCTTCAATGGTAGCCGGCTGGCTGTAAAAGGAAGGGGTGGCAGGACAAATGATCCCACCGGCCTCCGTCACCGTAGCCATATTCCGGATATGCACCAGGTTATACGGGGTTTCCCTCACCACACAGATCAGCTTGCGCCGCTCTTTCAGCACTACATCCGCAGCCCTGGTAATCAGGTCATTAGACATACCTGTAGCAATACGCCCCAGCGTACCTACAGAACAGGGACATATGATCATCGTATTAAATCTTCCGGAACCGGAAGCAAAGGGGGCATGAAAGTCTTGTTGGGTGTAAAATTTAAAGGGCAGGGACGCGTAATCCTCATTATTCAGCTCAGTTTGCCACACCGTTTTGGCGTTTTCCGTCATTACTACTGCTACGGCCTCCGTCTGATCACCAGCCAGCTGCAGTTTCTGCAACAATTGCCTGGCGTAAATAGATCCGCTTGCTCCTGTAACCGCTACTACTATACGATGTTTCATGCCTCTTGAGTATTGCACAAAACTACGGAAACCAGGAAACTTATTGAAGTAAAATGATAAACAACAAAATGTATCCGCTTCTACACCTTTATATTTATCATTTTACCAGGAAAGGTACTTAGTTTACCTGCGCTGCCAATTCATCCATGCTGATGCCGTTATGGCTTTCGTCATAAACACAGGCTCCGTCTTTAATGAGCAACACCTGGGGCGACTCATGTTCAACTTTATAGTCATGTGCTATCTTGTCTGAAAGGTGGCGATACCGGATCAGGTCCAGGTAGTAAAACGATACATTCGCAGGTGCTGCTGCCCGCTCTAACCGGGATTTTGCCATCGCGCTGATAGAACAACGCGTGCTGTGCTTAAAAATAACCACGGGCTGCTCCGCAGAGGCCTGGTCTATTTTTGATAACTGTTCCTCGGTGGTCAGATCAATCCAGTTCATTAACAATTTTTCATATGCTTATCCACGGGCGCTTTGGTTATCTTCATAGGACAACCTAATTTGCTGTGGGTTGCGCAGGAGGTGAGTAAAGTGGCAAAGATACAAACCATACCGGCGAAGCCCAAAATTCTAACATAAGATCTCATGATGGGAAATTTAATTGGTAAACGAAATTTCATAGGGAAAATTATATCGCTTTGTTAATCGTGTTTTGTAACGTTATTTTGCAAATATAATTAATATATTAAAAATAACAACACTATGATCTGATTTATGATGTGAAAAGCAGCGCCATATCTTGTCCCATCGGCTGGAAAACCATGTCCCTGCTAACTTGACATCACAAATCATATACCCCCTGATATGACAAAAGTACACTTTATTGCCATTGGAGGCAGCGTAATGCATCAACTGGCCATCGCTTTAAAATTGAAAGGCTACCAGGTAACCGGCAGTGATGATGAAATATTTGAACCTGCGCTCTCCAACCTGGAACAGGCGGGGATCCTTCCGCCTGCTATGGGCTGGGACGATAGCCGCATCACAGCAGACATAGATGCAGTGATTCTGGGCATGCACGCCAGGGCAGATAATCCTGAATTGATCAAAGCCCGTGAACTGGGCCTGAAAATATACTCCTTCCCGGAATACATTTACCAGGAAAGCCTGGATAAAAAACGTGTTGCAGTAGGTGGCAGCCATGGTAAAACCACCACTACCGCCATGATCATGCATATTCTCCAGGAAAATAACCAGGTATTCGACTACCTGGTGGGCGCACGGCTGGAAGGGTTCCCCCAATCAGTCAACATCACCAACGCCCCGCTGATCATTTGTGAGGCAGATGAATATCCGGCTTCTGTAATAGAGAAAAGACCCAAATTCCATTTCTTACATCCGCATATCGCCATCTTAACCGGCATAGCATGGGACCACATCAATGTATTCCCTACCTATGAGATCTATAAGGAACAGTTTGCCATCTTTATACGCCAGCTCCTTCCGGAACAGGTACTCATCTACAATAATGCTGATGATGAGCTGCGCAACCTGGTGGAAGCGGAAGGCAAACACCTCCGGCTGATCCCCTATAATGCGCCCGTACATAATATCCGGGATGGCATTACCAGGGTATATTTTGATGATGCCTGGGCCGATCTCCAGATCTTCGGGGAACATAACCTGATGAACCTGCATGCTGCCAAACTGGTATGTAATGAATTGGGGATCAATGACGAAGCGGTATTAAAGGCCATGACCACCTTTACCGGCGCAGCCAAAAGACTGGAGCTGATCGGTAAAAATGACCAATGCGTGATTTACCGGGATTTTGCCCATGCGCCGTCTAAAGTAAAAGCAACCATTGAAGCACTTAAAAAACAGTTCCCGGAAAGGAAACTGATAGCCGTACTGGAGTTGCATACCTATAGCAGCCTCAATGCCGACTTTATGAATGAATACACCGGTGCAATGGACCTGGCGGATGAAGCAGTGGTGTTTTTCAGTAAACATGCCCTGGAACTGAAACGCCTCCCGGACTTATCGCCCGAAATTATCGCACAGGGATTTGGCAGAAATGACCTCCACATCTTTCACGAACGTAACCAGCTGGAAGCATTCCTGGATGCACAAACTTATCAGCAAACGAATTTATTAATGATGAGTTCCGGCAACTACGATGGTTTAGATGTAAATTCATTGAAGAAATACCTGTAATAATAGCATACCAACACATCATACTTAATAACTGACTACAATGCCCACATTGCAACTGAAGAGGCCGCTGGCCGTAATTGATCTCGAAACCACCGGTACTAACGTTGCCTCAGATCGTATTATTGAAATTGCTGTTATCAAGGTTTTTCCGGACAAAACAACGCAATCAAAAGTAAAACGCATCAACCCTGGCATGCCCATCCCTCCTGCTACTACCGCTATTCATGGTATCAGCGACGCGGACGTAAAGGACTGCCCTACTTTTAAACAGGTAGCCAACGAGTTTAAAGTGTTTATGGATAACTGTGACCTGGCCGGATACAACTCCAACCGCTTCGATATTCCAATGCTGGTAGAAGAGTTTTTAAGGGCAGAACTGGAGTTTGATGTCACCAAACGTAAACTGATTGACGTACAACGGATTTTCCACCTCATGGAAAAAAGAACCCTGAGTGCTGCCTATAAATTTTATTGCGACAAACTCCTGGAAAATGCCCATAGCGCCGAAGCGGATGCCCTGGCTACTTATGAAATCCTGGAAGCACAACTGGGCCGCTACGAACAACTGCAAACAGATGTAGACTCCCTGGCCGACTTTACAAAAGAAGAAGACTTTGTAGACTTTGCCCGCCGCATTGTGATGCAGGGTGGTGTGGAAGTGTTTAATTTCGGGAAAAATAAAGGCCGCCCGGTAAGGGATGTATTAAAAGCAGAACCCCAATATTACGACTGGATGATGAAAGCTGATTTCCCCCTCAATACCAAACAAAAGTTGTCGGAAATCTATCACAATATGATGTTAAAAAAAATCTAATGTTTAGCAGGAAGATTCTATCTTGCAACCGAAATACACTATTTTCGCAGTCCAAAAATTATATCAGCTGATTGGAAAAGCTTGTCATTATACCTACGTACAATGAAAAGGATAATATCCGCAATATCATTGACACGGTGTATTCCCTGCATCAGAATTTTCACATCCTTATAGTCGACGACGGCTCTCCGGATGGTACCGGTGCTATTGTCAAATCACTGCAATCAGTGTATCCCGGACAATTATTTCTGGAAGAAAGGAGCGGAAAGCAGGGACTGGGTACTGCGTATATACATGGTTTCAAATGGGCACTGGCAAAAGGCTATCAGTATATTTTTGAAATGGATGCCGATTTTTCACATAACCCCCAGGACCTGAACCGCCTTTATGAGGCCTGTTCCAGGGATGGTGCGGATGTGGCGGTAGGCTCCCGCTACGTAAAAGGTGGCAAAACAGAAAACTGGCCATGGGATCGTGCCGTGCTTTCCTACGGTGCTTCCGTATACGTACGGATGGTAACCTGGATACCCGTAAAAGATGCTACTGCCGGTTTTGTATGCTATAAAAATAATGTGTTGGAAGCCATTAACCTCGACACCATTCAGTTTGTTGGTTATGCTTTCCAGATAGAAATGAAATTTACCGCCTGGAAATTAGGCTTTAAAATTAAAGAAGTACCAATCACATTTAAAGACCGCAAGGAAGGATATTCCAAAATGAGCAAGGGTATTGTGAAAGAAGGGATTTTAGGAGTATTGAAAATCCAGTGGCAAAGCCTCTTCCGTAATTATACCCACAGGGTAAAAAATAACTAAAAGCTAACAGGTGAAATGACGGAAAACCGCTTTCACCTGTTACTTTTGCCTCCGCTCTTTTCCTCTCCGGAAAGCGCACATCATGAAAAAAGCATTTTTACAACTGCATTTATCCGTATTCCTGGCGGGCTTTACAGGCATTTTCGGCAAGTTGATCAACCTCGGCGAAGGACCACTGGTATGGTACCGGCTTGGCATCACTTCCTTTACATTATACTTATTGTTCCGTTTGCAGGGTACCCTCAAAAAACTGCACTGGAAACAAATCCTCCCCATTGCCGGCACCGGCATGATAGTGGCCCTCCACTGGATCTTTTTTTACGGTAGTATCAAATATGCCAACGTATCTATCGGCGTAATCTGCTTTTCCCTGACCAGCCTTTTTACGGCCATATTTGACCCGCTGATCACCCGGCGAAAGTTTGACGCAGTGGAACTGCTCCTCAGTGCACTTACCCTGTCTGGTATCCTCCTCATCTTTCATTTTGATTCTCAATACCGTACGGGCATCCTGCTGGGTATCATTTCTGCTATGTTTGCTGCCCTCTTTACTGTATTCAATAAAAGACTGATTAAAAAATATGATACCCGCACCATTACCTTTTATGAGCTGACCAGCGGCTTTCTGGGCCTTACCCTGCTCATGCCGGGTTACCTCTACCTGTTTCCGCAACCTTCCCTGCTCCCCTCTTTTACAGATAGTATCTACCTGCTCATCCTGGCATGGGCCTGCACCGTTTGCATGTACATGCTGTCTATGAATGCATTGAAGAAAATATCTGCCTTTACAGTAAATCTCTGCTTTAACCTGGAACCGGTATATAGCATCATACTGGCTTTTATCATTTTCCAGGAAAACAAAGAACTGAACCCGGCTTTCTACGGCGGACTGGGATGCATTATACTTTCTGTGGCCTTGCAAATGCTGCGGGTGGTTAAACAACACCGGACCAAAGTAGCAACACCGGCTTAAATACCTGTCCGGCCTTCACCGTTCATATAATCATCGGCTACTTAGCCCAGTTCCTGACGTTTATTCTGCGTGTCATTCCTTATTTTAGCACCTATGAGAACAACCATTACAGGAGTAGTTTTAACGGTAACTACGCTGCTTTCCTATGCGCAACAGCCTGCTAAAAAACCGTTGGACCATAGTGTATACGATAGCTGGCAGAGTATTGGCAGCAAAGTGATCAGCGAAAACGGACAATGGATAGCCTACACCGTTAATCCACAGGAAGGGGATGCCAGCCTGGTCATCTACAACCGCATCAACCAGCAACGGCTGGAAATTCCCAGAGGTGCCAACCCCGTCATTACTACGGATTCCAGAAACGTGATCTTCACCATCAAACCGCCGTACAAAGACACCCGCGAAGCCCGGATCAAAAAGAAAAAAGCAGCAGAGATGCCTAAAGATTCTATGGGCATTGTGACACTGGGCGGCACCAGCGTATGGAAGATCCCGGACGTAAAATCCTTTAAAACTCCTGCCAAAGGCAGCGGTACTATCGCCTACCTGCTGAATAAACCCAAAACAGATACGGCAGCCATTAAAAAAACACCGGTAAAAAGTACCAAAGATACCGACGCGGCTGATGATAACAGCACCTCTCCGGAAAGCACAGAAAGCGGAATACTGGTAATCCATTACCTGGAAACCGGCATTCAGGATACGATTAAAAACACCCTGGAATATACCTACAGCAAACCAGGCAATGCACTCCTCATAGAAATCGGCATAGACAAAAAAGATTCCTTATCCCGTAATGGGGTACTGCTCTGGCATACCGCTACCCGCAAAACAGATACCCTGAGCCGGGGCAGCGGCAGCTATAAACAGTTTGCTTTTGATGAAAAAGGCGAACAGGCTGCTTATTTTGCTACGCCCGACAGTGCCAAAGCTTCACAGCAGTTTTACCGCCTCCACTATTATAAACCCGGACAAGACAGCGCCTTTGTAGTGGCCGATAAAACTACCAGCGGTATTCCTGCGCAATGGACTATTAGTGCCAACAGCCTTATCTATTTCAGTAAAGATGGACAACGCCTGTTTTTTGGTACAGCACCTATACCGCCGGTAAAAGATACTAACCTGGTAGATTTTGAAGTGGCAAAAGTGGATATCTGGCATTACCAGGACGACTACCTGCAGCCTATGCAGCTAAAAAACGCCGACAAAGAGCTGAAAAGAAGCTATGCAGCCGTATATTACCCAGGTAACAAACGGGTGGTCCAACTGGCAGATAAAGACATGGAAAACGTGATCATAGCAGCAGAAGGAAACAGCAACTATGCACTTGGTTATACCGATAAAGGACAACGTATTCCGCTTCAATGGAAAGGCCGTACCCTTAAAACAGCGTTGCTGGTAAATGTAACGGATGGTACCCGCCATGTCATCAAAGAAAACCTGGATGGGAACTATTATATTTCTCCCAATGGTCAATACATCATCTGGTACGATCTGGGATTAAGGCAATGGTATAGCTATGAAAATGCAACCGGCACGATCCGTAACATGACTGCCGGTATTACCACAGCGCTCTATGATGAGGAAGATGATCATCCGGATGTACCGGAGCCTTACGGTCTGGCCGGATGGATGCAAAAAGACCGGTACGTATACATTTACGACCGTTATGATACCTGGCAGGTAGATCCTGCTGGTAAAGAAACTCCAAGAATGATCACCCAGGGAGCCGGGCGGGCTAATAAAACACGGATGCGCTATGTACGCCTCGATCCGGAAGAACGTTATTTTACCCCCGGTCAGGAATTACGCTTCAATGCTTACCAGGACAGCACCAAGTATAATGGCTTTTATGCCTTAAAACTCTCAGATAAAAAAAATGCCAAAGGCCCCCGCGTAATAACAATGGGACCATACAGCTATACCGATCTGCTGAAAGCCCGCAAGGCGGAAGTGTATCTCTTTAATAAAAGTAACTACCAGCTATCTCCCGACCTGTATGCAGGCCAGCAACTGGATAAGGCAGTAAAAATCAGTAGTATCAATCCCCAGCAAAAGGATTACAACTGGGGTACGGTGGAACTCTATAAATGGACCACCTTTAGTGGCAAACCTGCAGAAGGTATTTTATACAAACCTGAAAACTTTGATAGTACCCGGAAATACCCGATGCTCATCTACTTTTATGAGAAATTATCAGATGGCTTGTATAGTTATCAGCCACCTGCCCCTACTCCATCCAGGCTCAATATTTCATTTTTTGTAAGCCGGGGATACCTGGTCTTCGCACCAGACATTTCTTATGAAAATGGCCATCCGGGCAAAAGTGCGTACGACTATATTGTAAGTGGTGCGGAAGCCCTGGCTAAAAACAGCTGGGTGGATAGCAAAAACATGGGCATCCAGGGACAAAGCTGGGGAGGATACCAGGTGGCTTACCTGATTACACAAACCAACCTGTTCAAAGCTGCCTGGGCCGGAGCCCCCGTAGCCAATATGACCAGCGCCTACGGTGGTATACGCTGGGAAAGCGGGATGAACCGGCAATTTCAATATGAACATACCCAAAGCAGAATTGGCGGCACCTTGTGGGAAAAACCGGAGCTATACATCGAAAATTCCCCGCTTTTTGCATTGCCTAAAGTAAATACTCCCCTGGCTATTATGGCCAACGATGCCGATGGGGCAGTTCCCTGGTACCAGGGTATTGAGCTGTTTACAGGCCTCCGCCGCTTAGGTAAACCCGTATGGATGCTCAACTATAATAATGAAGCACATAACCTGATGCAACGGCAAAACCGTAAGGATATCCAACGCAGAGAACAACAGTTCTTTGATCACTTCCTGAAAGATGCCCCTGCCCCTCAATGGCTCAAATCCGGGGTACCTGCCACAGAAAAAGGGATCAACTGGGGATGGGATACCGAGTAGCCGCTACCCTGAAATGAATAAGAAACAATGAATATTAATTGATTACAAAGCATAGCCCGCCCTGGCGGGTTATGCTTTTTTTTGTCAAAACCAACTTTTGGCATTGGCGATTCCCCCCTTTAACGATCTCAACACGTATAATATATCTCTCTGCTCCTGAAAGACTTTCAGCTGGTTCCTCCAACCTTGAAGCATGGTTGAAGCATAGTTAAAGCATGGTTAAAGCATAGATAGAGTATGAAGAGTGCATGAAAGGCTATAAAACAGGGTATAGTAAAATCTACTATGGTACAATATTAACACACGTAAGAATAAATTACTTAAAATTTATCATTATCCAATCATCCACTGCATTAGGCTAAAAGCTAAGGGCGAAATGTTAATAGCTTACTGTATCCACTGCATTTTTAGCTCATCGCTCGGGGCCCATTGCTCGTAGCTTTTTCAATCAACTATTAAATATTTTATTATATGATTTTATTAACATATATTTACCAAACAATCACCCTTTAGAGATCCTATGTACCGGATAATGTTACTGATTATCCGGTAACACACAAATTAATGCCTATGAACTTCCAAATTTACGCTGCCAAGAGTACGCTGCATCCCTATGTAAAGCAATATTATTACTGGGAAGATGATGCACAGGGTAACATTCCCTTACCACAACACCTGTTTGCACTGGGAGATCAGTATATCATATTTCTTCAATCTGGTGAAGCTATCTGCAAACCGGCCAATCATGCTTCCTTTAGTTTGCCACCTGTTTCTGTAATAGGACATTTTACACATCCGGGGCAGTTGCAGCTGAACGGGCCGGTAAAAATGGTGGTAGTACAGTTAAATGCATATGGCTGTCACCGCCTTACAGGTATGAGCATGCATACCTTCACCAACTATTACCGCAACCTGTGCAAACACAATAACCAGTTGTGGCAACAATTGAGTAATACCTTATTTGAAGGGACCACACCGGATGAGATAGGTAGTATACTCGATACAGCATTGGAAAATGCCTTACAACAAAAAGCCTACCCATTAAAACAGGTAGATGATATAGCGGATTATGTGCAGCAACAAAACGGGATTGTAAGTATGGAAAGCCTCAGCGGCAAATATGGTATATCCCGGCCTACCCTGGAAAGAATGTTCATGGAAATCATTGGCATTCCTCCTCAGCTGTATGCCCGTATGATGCGCTTTAAAACCGCCATGCGCTCCTTACAGCAAATGAACTTCCGGCAGTGGCAAACTTCCCACTACAATTTTGGCTATTATAACCAGACACTTTTTATAAAAGATCACGTATTATTCAATGGGAAAACACCCGCTCCTGTCGAATCCGGGAGTGCTGCTATTGCACAGATGCCTATGCCTGATATGGCCATGCAGGTAGCGGTAGCTGGTTGATAAACGGAGGTTTCTTATTACTGGTGTGCTGATTGCAGTATCCTTTCAGATAGCAAAGGAATGCAACGGCACACCAGTTTTGCAATAGTATACTTCTACATATTATTTGGTATTTTAGAGTAGTCAACATTTTACCAAATGAATATACTGGAAGTACAGCAAGGCGATTTTACAATTTCTACGGATAAACAAAAACTGGATATAACACTTATCCATCAGTTCATTTCAAATACTTACTGGGCAAAAGATCTGCCTTTAAATATTATGGAAGATGCCATCCGCGGTTCCATGTGCTTTGGTATTTACCACCAGCACAAACAGGTAGGTTTTGCCCGGCTGATTACCGACATGGCTACGTTTGCTTATCTGGCAGATGTATTTGTAATACCGGAATACCGCGGACAGGGATTATCAAAATGGTTGATAAAAACAATCACAGAGCTGCCCGGCCTACAGCTACTCAGAAGATGGATGCTGGCTACTGCAGATGCGCACGGACTATACCAGCAGTTTGGATTTACACAGATTACTAACCCGGAACGTTTTATGCAGAAACATAACCCCGATATCTATACGCAATTAAAATCTTCCGGTAGCATATGAACCGGCCTGTAAATAGCATTGCTTACCATCAGTACCCGCTGCCATGATGATTGCAGGTACTCTTATAAGACCGGCATTGCTTTAAGAATTAATTATTAGCTTTCAGGTATGAAAAAATACATCGCCCTGTTATTTATCCTGATGCTGATTATCCTGGTTTTCTGGTTGGGAAAACGTTTTGGCAGTAAATCTGTAAGCCAGGAAATTATCACCAACAGCCTCATTGTAAAGGAAATCGCAGAACTGGCCAGCCTGGAAGTGCAGGGAGTGGCCAGCATCAAAAGGAGTAATATAGAAAGTAGTGGCGAATGGACCGACAATCTGAAAAAAGCATTTCTCGAAAATACCATCTGGGTATCTATCCCCTACCATGCCAAATATGGCGTTGATATCAACGAAAAAAACTTCCAGGTACAGGTAACCGACAAAAAAATCCTGGTACAACTTCCCCCTCCGCACCTGCTTAGCTATGAATTGAAGGTGGATAAAATGGAAACCTCCAATCGTAAAGGCTGGCTGCAGTTTCAGGATGATGAAACCTATACGGAAGTACAAAAAAAATTATACCAGACCTCCCGTGCACAACTGGAAAACAATCCCATGCACCTGCAGCAATCCCGTGAAAAAATACAAAAGATCATCGCACAGTATTATCAACCCTTTTTGCAGGATCACACACTGGAAGTAAAATTTGGAAACGAAGAAACGGCTAAAGTTAAATTACAGTAACCAGGTAGTATCAGGCTGCATTGACTGCAATGTATTTTACCAGGAATCTTTTGGCAATAGGTAATAATGTTTCATTTACCGGTACTACCAGGCTGGTTTCAATACTATAAACGGCAGGATTAGGCAGGTTGCTCCGCTGACGGATCAGCGTGGTTTTGATATTCTCACAGGTATTTACAACCCCCATCTTAAACGCATCCAGGTATTCCGTATGAATGCCGCGGTACTTTTCGTCATGACGCTCAAAAATAGTGAGCCGGTAAGCATATACCAGGGTATCCCGTTTCTGCCCGTCACATAATAGCAGATAACCTTCATGGGTGTCCAGCGGGATCAGCCCCACCGGTGAAATACTTAGCTTGTCCTCTATATACTCATAGATTTCCGTGCCTTCCTTGATGGTACGGTTCATCTTCTCCAGCGAATAAAGCATAATACTTTCCAGCTCCTGCATCAGTTCATCATCTGCTATGATCTGCTCATAAAGCAACTGCAACTTTTCAATGTTGACCGCCGTGAGCCGCTTGGGAAATTGCTGCTGTAAAAACTGCTTATTCTCTTTGAAAGCAATGAGATTGTTATAGTGGAAAATAACATCAGCCAGCTGGGGATAGAGCATATTTTCGTTGAAGTACCGGTTCACTTCCTGCAAATAGGCCAACAAAGTATATTTCTTCAGCTCAAAGTCTATATAACCGTCTGCAAACCATGTTTCGCTGAGCTTACCCATAAAATTAAAGTTTAATGGATCATATCTTGAATTTACGAAAAAAGTATAATTATGGATGTCAATATTTCATTAATTTATGCTATCTGAAAGGGTTCCCAAACAAGGTTAAATGATTCACTTACAGGCCTTTACCCTACCTACCCCCTCCCCCGTAAAGAATTTTGCCAAAATATTTCACTCCCTACTTTTTTATTACATTAAATTTCCTAACTTCAATATTATTTTTCATTTTTTTAATTTCAGTTATCATGAACATTTACGTAGCCAACCTTCACTACAGGTTGAACGATGAAGATCTTCATCAGATTTTCAGCGAATTTGGAGAGGTTACCTCCGCTAAAGTTATCAAAGACCACGAAACCGGCCGCTCACGTGGTTTTGGCTTTGTGGAAATGCCTAATCAGGAAGAAGGCGCTAAGGCGATGGATAGTTTGAATGGCAGCGAAATAGAAGGTAAGCAATTAATGGTAAACGAAGCAAGACCCAAACAACCGAACAATAATTTCAAAGGTGGAGGTGGTAACCGTGGTGGCGGTGGATACGGCTCCCGTGATCGTCGTTACTAATGCTGTTGGCCTTTATCTTATTTCCGGTCAAAAAAATTGGAGGTTGTGTCTGTTAAGGATACAACCTCTTTTTATTTAAGCCCACCCCGCTTTCCCCATCTCCCCCTGTTATCCGCAGGTACAAAAATAAAAGGCTGACCATTACAGCCAGCCTTGCTATATGAATAACGTTGGTTAATCAATATTCTTTCTGAGGATCAAAATGCTCCAGTTCCTGTGCTACTGCGCTCAGGAAAGTAGAACCTAATGCGCCGTCTACAATACGGTGGTCATACGACATAGACAGATACATCATATGACGGATAGCAATAGCATCTCCTTCTGAGGTTTCTATTACAACCGGACGCTTTTTGATAGCACCTACCGCCAGGATAGCTACCTGGGGCTGGTTAATAATAGGTGTGCCCATAATGCTGCCAAAAGTACCTACGTTGGTAAGCGTAAAAGTACCACTCTGGGTATCTTCCGGCTTCAGTTTATTTTGACGTGCTGCATTGGCCAGGTGATTCACCTGTTTGGTAAGCCCTACCAGGTTAAGCATATCTGCATTCCGGATCACCGGTACAATCAGGTTACCGCTTGGCAATGCCGTAGCCATGCCAATATTGATATCTTTTTTCAGAATGATCTTATCTCCGTCCAGGGAACAATTGATCAGGGGGAACTTTTTCAGACATTTCACCACTGCTTCAATAAACAGGGGGGTAAAGGTGAGTTTCTCTCCTTCCCGCTTTTCAAAATCCTTTTTGATCCGGTCACGCCATTTCACCATATTGGTCACATCGGCTTCGGAAAAACTGGTTACATGCGGGCTGGTATGCTTGCTATGTACCATATGGTTGGCGATCAGCTTACGCATACGGTCCATTTCAATAATTTCCACATTGCCATTATAAGCAGGAGAAGCAATAGTAGTTACTTCCTGGTTTTTGGCCGGCGTAGCAGCACTCTTTGCAGGAGCCACTACTTCCGCAGCGGTAACCACTTCTACATTGCCCTGCCTGCGTGCTTCCACATAAGCCAGGATATCCTTTTTGGTCACTCTGCCATCATTACCACTACCAGGCAATTTTTCCAGTTCGGCAAAGCTGATCCCTTCTTGCTGGGCTATAGTGAGCACCAGCGGGGAATAAAAGCGGGGACCGGTGCCTGTGCTCTTTTCTGCTTCCTGTGCCACCGGGGCGGCAGCTGCACTGTGAGCTGCGGGAGCAGCGGTTTCAAACTTCGGAGCTGCTGCCGGAGCAGGAAGTGCTGCAGGAATAGTTTCTGCAGGTGCGTCCGCATTGGTGTTAATACGTGCTATCACAGTACCCACAGATACCACATCATTTTCAGCAAACAGTATCTCGGTAATCTCGCCTTCTGCAATGGAGGGCACTTCACTATCCACTTTATCCGTAGCAATTTCCAGCACCGTTTCATCCACTTTTACATGATCTCCGGGCTTTTTATGCCAGCGCAATATGGTGGCTTCCATTATACTTTCCCCCATTTTAGGCATTACCAGTTCTACAATGGCCATAAGATTGATTTAAGCTTTAGTCGCGACAAAAATAAGGGAAAAATATATGCGAATGAGTAAACGCATACCTCAACTTCCCTTTTACGTGTTCATCAACTTCCGCAGTTCATTCATTGCGTAAATAGCAGTCATCTGAATATTCCGGTCGCGGTCATACCGGAAATGATGCCTTGTGGTACGTATCTCTTCCCGGCTCCCCACAGCTATCCATACCGTACCGGTTGGCTTATCCGGTGTTCCGCCATCAGGCCCCATAATACCGGACACTGCCATCACGTAGTCTGTTTCCAGCAATTGCAATGCCCCGGTAGCCATTTCCCGCACCGTTTGTTCACTTACCGCACCATAAGTGTCCAGCGTAGCGGCCTTTACACCTAATAATTTCATTTTCATCTCATTGGCGTACGTCACCACACTTCCCTTGAAATAGGCCGAACTACCGGGTACAGCCGTAATACTGCTGGCAATATATCCGCCGGTACAGCTTTCTGCAGTACCCACTGTTTTTCCCTGCTTCTGCAGGATACGCCCCAATACCTCTCCCATCACAATATCCTGGTCGGCTACAGTGATATCCGGTAAGATGCTTTTCAGCAATTGAAAATGACCCGACAACTCCGCTGCCAGGGAAATCTTATCCTTTCCCAGGGCCGTTAAACGCAATTTCAACAGGGCATAACTGGGCAGGTAAGCCAGCTTGATATGGGCAGGCAACTGCTTTTCAAAATCCATCAGCCGCTCCGCTATAAATGATTCTCCCATGCCAGAGGTAAGCAACGTTTGATGCACTACCGCCGGTGTTTCAAAATATTCCTGCAGCCGGGGCAATACATAACTTTCCATCATACCTTTCATTTCATGCGGCACACCTGGCATAGAAACGTATATTTTCCCATCCTTTTCAAACCACATGCCCGGTGCAGTTCCCCGGTCATTTAAAATGGGGGTACAGGCTTCCGGTACCATCGCCTGGTCTACATTCCTTTGTAAAACAGGTAATCCCCTGCTCTCAAAAATGTGCATCACATTTTTCAGGGCATCCGGGTTTTGTACCAGCCCCCCGCCAAAATATTCACACAAGGTAGGTTTGGTAATATCATCTGCAGTAGGCCCCAACCCGCCGGTAATCAGCACAATATCCGACACCGCCGCTTCCTCTGCCATCGTTTCCAGGATATCTTCCTTTACATCCCCAATGGCTACACGGCGGTGTACCCAGATTCCCAGGGCATTCAGTTCCTGCGCCATCCAGGCCGAATTTGTGTCTATGGTCTGGCCTATCAGTAATTCATCTCCAATGGTAATAATGCTTACGGTGACTTTTTTCACGTGCTTATGATTTGGAATAAGGAATAAAATTACGATGCTTACACCAATTTCTGATGAGGCTTCCCATGATCCCATCATTTAAGGCTTGAAAGTCCATCGGGGATACACTACCTTGCATGCCATGAAAAAATACCTGTTATTGGGATGCTGCTGCCTGATAGGTAGTCACCTGTATGCACAGACATTGCCACAGCAAGCGCAAACAGCTTTGCAATCTTTGTCAAAAGATGCCCAGCTGAAATATGCCAGCTACGCACTGAGTGTATTAAATGCCAAAACAGGAGAAAAGATCTTTTCTGTAAATGAAGACATGGGACTCGCGCCCGCTTCCTGCCTGAAAACAATTACAGCAGCTACAGCTTTAAGTCTTTTAGGTACCCATTATCAATATAAAACCCAGTTGGCATACGATGGTAGTATCAATGCAGCGGGTGTATTAGAGGGCAACCTCGTGATCAAAGGAGCGGGAGATCCCTCTTTAGGCAGCCCCCGCTACCAGGTGGCTACAGAAAGTGCAGTATTGCAAAGCTGGATGGCTGCCATCAAAAAAGCAGGTATTAAGAAAATTACGGGTAAAATCGTCGGGGACGACCGTATTTTTGACACCCAAACCCTCCCTGATGGCTGGATCTGGCAGGACATGGGCAACTACTATGGTGCCGGAACAGCTGGCCTCAGCTGGCGCGAAAACCAATTTGACCTGCTGCTCAAACCAGGGGGAAAAACCGGCGATGTGGTAACCCTGACGGGCACACGTCCCAGCCTTCCCTACCTCACCATCACCAACGAATTAACAACAGGCCCTGCTGGTTCCGGGGATCAGGCTTATATATATTTGCCTCCTTTTGCCAACCTGGCCTATCTGAGAGGTACCGTAGGACTGGATGAAAAGAATTTCTCGATCTCAGGCGCTATCCCAGACCCTGCTTTTGAATGTGCTTTCCGCGTGGAACAGGCGCTACAGGAAGCGGGCATTGCCAACAATGGTGCTACCACTGTCCGGCTCCTGCGCCAAAACAACCAACGCCTGCCTCAACAAACCATCTCCCTTTATACTACGCTTTCTCCATCACTGGATAAACTCATTTATTGGTTCCTTAAAAAGAGTATTAACCTGTATGGGGAACATTTTGTAAAAACCCTCGCCTCCCAGCAATCCGAAAATGTATCTACTGCCGCCGGGGTACGTATTATCCGTCAGCACTGGCAACAGGCAGGGATAGATAGTAATGCACTGAATATCATGGATGGTAGCGGGTTATCACCGGCCAACAGGGTCACTACGGCAGCACTGGCTAAAGTGTTGTTCCTGGCCCAGAAAGAAAAATGGTTTGCTGCTTATTTTGAAGCACTTCCTGAGATGAATGGTATTAAAATGAAAGACGGATATATCAGTAATGTACGGGCTTATGCCGGTTATATTACCCCTAAACAGGGGCCTCCGCTGGTTTTTGCTTTTATGGTGAATAACTTCAATGGCTCCCCAGGTACGGTACGGCAAAAAATGTGGAAGGTGCTGGATGGCCTGAAGTAATCGGTATCCCTATCTCCGGGTTTTACAGATTTACGCTTTGTAATGCAATAATCTGTAAATTGCAGCTGACTCATCTTCTGTTAAAACCACGCATTTAAAACAAAATTTGTTGCTATCCCTTAGCGCGGCACCTACACCACTTCTTATTATATAAGAAGGTTACTAACTTATTATTTACCCCATCAAATCCAAGTAATCATGACCAGGAAATTTTTCTTCTTCCTCATAGGTAGCCTGTTATTGGTCATTCTGGTACTATGTTTTAAAGCCTTTTTTCCTTCCAAATAGCATCATACTCCTTGTAAATCAGGAAGTTGATTACTTAAAAAAGGGCTCCAGCCGCTCTTTTAATGCTGCCGGCAATGCTGTTTTCTGTTTCGTTTGCACATCAATAAAGGCCAGTGTGGTTACCCCCACATTCAATAACTCTCCTTTCTCATTATACAATTCCGTATGAAATTGTATCTTATGATTTACCGGAAGCACCTTCAGTATAGTCTTTACTGTTAGCAAATCATCATAAAATGCAGGGCGGTAATACTTTATGTTCAGTTCTGCCACCGGCATAATCACCCCCTGCTCTTCCAGCTCACGATAAGTAAAGCCCAGCTCACGGATGGCTTCTGCCCTGCCCACTTCATAATACAAGGCATAATTACCATAATACAAATATCCCATCTGGTCGGTTTCACCGTAACGCACCCTTATTGCAGTATTGCTTATAAACATCTTGCTAACTTTAGTCTAAAATACTGTTTTTCTAATGATGAATAGCTCCGAAACAGCGCTATTCCATTGATCCGCAGCCCATTACCCTGCAATACTTATTTACTCAGTAAACCGTCAATGGATACACGGCCTGGGCCGGTAAACAGGATGGCTACAAAAGATGCCAGGAACAAAGCTGGTAATTCTATTTTATTAACCGGATCACCGGCATGAATCATAAATATCACCACACTCATACAAATAATCAATGGTACACTGGCCAAACGGGTAAGCAGCCCCAATATGATAAATACGGAACAAAACACCTCAGCAAATACCACCATCCCCAGAGAGGCTGTTTTACCAACATGTAAAGGATCCGAAAAGGAGTTCACCCTGGAAGGAAAATTTATTAACTTGGGCCATCCATGCGTTAGCATCATACCGCCCATCACTAATCTTAGCACTAACATGGATAAACTTACGGACCAGGAAGTGTACTTTGCAGAGAACAGTTTTCTCATAGAATTAGAACTGGTTTGATTCTTGTATATAAATGCGACGCTAAGATAGGAGAATACGCTATGTTGATAATGCGGAGTTATCCACATTAATGGGAAAAGCAATCAATGAAAAAAAATTATAAACTTTTATATTTGCCCAGTTTGTGACTCCAGGAAATATATTGTATAAGGCCTGAATGGAAAATATTTCCGTTCAGGATTCGTTTTAAACGCATATTTAAGAATTAACAGGTAGCGCATGCAATTCATAAGAAAAATATTTGTTCCCGGACAGCTGTATTTATCCCTGCTGGCTTTTGCCGGCACTGGTATCGTAGCAATACCAGCAGCCCAGGCGCAGCAAACACGGGTATATACAGAACCGGATAAAGTTTTTAAAGAAGCGCAGCACTTTTTCCAACAAGGAAAATATGCTGTTTCTATGCAGCTTTTCAGACAAACCATCGATAATATTGATTATTTCCAGGAAACAAACCGTGACCTGGTAAAAGCAGATGCTCACTACTATTACACTGTTTGTGCGCTGATCCTCAAACAGGAAAACGCAGAAAAACTCGCGCTCGACTACCTCAAACGCTTTAATAATGGCCCACGGGAACAACTGGTTAGCTATCAGCTGGCCAGATACTACTTCCATCAGAATAAGCTGAAAGAAGCAATTCCGTACTACGAAAATGCCAGTATTGACAATTTATCCAATTCTCAGATCGCTGATGCTAAATTTGAACTGGCCTACTGCTACTTCAATGTAAAAGACTTTCAGAAAGCACAGCCCCTGTTTGCTTCCATCAAGGAAATACAAGGTAAATACTACATCCCGGCTAATTACTACTACGGTTTTATCGCCTATTACAATAAACAGCATAATGAAGCGCTTACCAGCTTTCAACGGGTGGTAAATGAACCTAAATACAGCTCTGTAGTACCTTACTATATCGCGGAAATCTACTATTTCCAGAAAAAACGGGATGAACTGATTGCCTACGCGGAACCTATCCTGAAAAAAGGCGGCTTCTATTATGAAGCAGAACTGAAACAACTGCTGGGACAAGCCTACTTTGAGAAAAATGAGTACAAAAAAGCATTGCCCTACCTTCAGGAATACCAGGACAATACCGATGACCTCCGCAATGAAGATGTATACCAGCTTTCTTATGCATATTACCAGACCGGTAATCTGAATAAAGCCATCAGCGGTTTTAAACAACTGAGCAGTGCAAAGGATTCCCTGGGACAAAACTCTATGTACCTGCTGGGCGACTGCTACCTGCGTACCGGTCAGAAAGCCAATGCACGTAATGCCTTCGCTTTTTGTGCCCGTAACAGCTCTAATCCCAAACAACAGGAGATTTCCCGCTTCAACTACGGCAAACTCTCCTACGAACTGGGCTACCAGGATGCAGCGGTAACGGAACTGACCACCTTTGTAGCCTCTTATCCGCAATCCGAATATAACAAGGAAGCCAGGGAAATACTGGTGAACCTGTTTATGAATACCAATAACTACAAAGATGCGGTGGCAACCATTGAAATGATTCCGGAAAAAACACCGGCAGTACTGAAAGCCTACCAGAAAGTGGCTTATGGCCGTGCTACCCAGCTGATCAATGACCAGCAACTGGCCGAAGCAGAACGTTTACTGGATATTGCGATCAACAACCCTTATGATGCACAGATCAAACAACTGGCCCATTTCTGGAAAGCAGAAATAGCCCTGCGCCAGAATAAAACAGATAATGCTATCAGCAACCTGACGGCCTATCTCAACACCAACCCACCATCTTCCGGTGAGGCCAATGCGCAAACAGCCAGCTACAACCTGGGCTATAGCCTGCTGAAAAAAGAAAAATACACAGAAGCCCTCCAGCATTTTGAAGCGGCACAAAGAGCCAGCGGGCCTAATGCACAACGTATCACCAACGATGCAGTACTGCGCAGCGCCGACTGTTATTATATGCTCCGCGACTTTCCCAAAGCCATCGCTTTGTACGACCGGATCATTGCCAATAATGAACCCGGCTCCGATTACGCTACCTACCAGAAAAGTATTGTACTCGGTATCCAGGGTAAACATGGCGAAAAACTGAACCTGCTAAAACAACTGGGTAATAAATTCCCGGCCTCCAACTTTAATAACGATGCAGATTTTGAAATAGCCAACACTTACCTGTCGGACGAAAAATATACGGCTGCTATTCCTTTCCTGGAAAATGTACTCCGCAAACAGCCTAATGGTCCTAATGCTCCAAGGGCATTGCTGAAATTGGGACTGTGCTATTTTAATACCGACAACGACAGCAAGGCATTGTCCTACTACCGGCAGGTGGTAGAAAAATTCCCCAGCTCTCCGGAATCCGGCGAAGCGTTGCAAAGCATCAAGAGCATTTATGTAAACCAGGGTAAAACAGATGATTACCTGGCTTTCCTGAAAGCTACCGGCAAAACAGTTTCTGCTTCTGCAGAAGACTCCCTGGCATATGCTGCGGCAGAGGCGAAGTTTACCAGTGGCGACTGTGGTGCTGCTACCGGTGCCTTTAACAATTACTTGCAAAAGTTCCCTAACGGACAGTTCGTACTGCCTGCTTATTTCTATAAAGCAGAATGTGCTTATAACAATAAAGACTACACGACTGCCTTACCTGCCTACGAGCTGGTATTATCAAAAAGCAACAGCCTTTATGCAGAACGTTCTGCACTCCAGGCGGCCAATATCAATTACCTGCAGGTAAAGAATTATGAAAAAGCCCGCACCTATTATCTGCAGCTGCAGGACTTATCCACCAGCAAGGAAAATACGATGACGGCCACCCGCGGATTATTACGCAGCAACTACCAGCTACAACACTGGGATGAAGTGACTAATTATGCGGAAATGTTATTGTCCAGTGCTAATATCAGTACAGATGACCAGATCATCGGTCATTTTTACCTGGGTAAAGCCTTACAGGCAGCTAATCAATATCCGGAAGCTATTGCAGAATATAAAATCGTAGCCGGCCTTACCAAATCTGAAACCGGTGCAGAAGCCCGTTATAATATTGCGGCTTCCTACCTGGCCCAGAATGAGCTGGATGCGGCAGAAAAAGCAGGCTTTGATGTTATCAAAAACACACCTTCCTATCAAACCTGGATGGCTAAATCCTATATTTTACTGGGAGATGTGTATGCACGTCAAAAAGACTATTTCAATGCCAAAGCTACTTACCAGAGTATCGCAGAAAACTGCCCTATTCCGGAACTGAAGCAGGAAGCAAAAGAAAAGCTGGCAAAAGCTGAAGCAGAGGAAAAAGCGGCGGCTAAAAAACCGAAAACAAAATAAAGTGATACAGGGAGGTTCATCGCCTCTCCCGTATACCGGTAATAAAAGTTCAGGACCATGAACTATATATGCATGGCCATTTAACAAAGAATTTCGACAGCATGAAGTGTTCTATTAAATATATCAGCAGGTTGCTTACTATCACCGGGATCAGCGCTATTGCCCTGCACCAGCAGGCTATGGCCCAGAAAGATACCCTCCTGAAAGAAGAAACCATTGACATTATTTCCACTTATCAGCCTAAGTTGAGGGATGCCGCCAAACTCAACCTGACAGCTTCCCTGCCAGGCATTGATACGGCCAGGCCAAGGCTTTCTTACCAGGTACCTGCGCTCAACCTCTACTTTATGTACCAACCTGTGCCCTTAAAACCACTGGCGCTGGGAAAAGATTCACTGAACCCTATACAGAATAACTTTGTAAAACTGGGCTATGGCAATTTGAGCACCCCGTTTGTACAAGTAGGCCTGGGTAGCGGCAGAAATGAAAAGTTTAACTATGGCATCTTTGCCAACTATATCTCCTCCAAAGGCAGTGATATTAAAAACCAGGATTACAGTAACCTGAATGTACTGGCGTCTGGTACTTACCTTTCCCCGCTCCTGGAAGTAAACGGTAGTATCGGGTACGACCGCAACCAGGTACATTATTATGGTTATGATCACGTGCTGGAAAGTTTCGATAAATCTGATATCAAACAGGTATTTAACCAGGTAACCGCACAGGTAGGTGTAAAAAACCGGCCGCATAACGACTGGGCCTTCCAGTTCCAGCCACAGGCTAAATTCATCATCTTCGGAGATAATTACAAACGGATGGAAAACACTTTTATACTGAAAGTACCTGTCCGCAAACAATTGATTGAAGACATCTATATCAAGGCTGAAGGTGTGTTTGACCTGTCTACTTTCAAAGAAGACAATAACAAACAGGTAAATAATAACGTAGCAGCCATCCATCCTGCTGTAGAGATTACCAAACCTGGCTTTATGCTCCATGCAGGCGTAAATCCTACCTGGACCAACAGCAAATTCTACCTGTTGCCGGATATCGTAAACGAATCACACCTGGTACGCAAAAAGCTGATCCTGAGCAGCGGATGGATATCCTATATTGAAAAGAACAGCTTCCGGAACCTGGCCAATAAAAATCCCTTCATCGGTACCTATGATGCCAGTATGATGAATACCCGCGTGGAAGAAAAATACACCGGTATCAAAGGAACATTGGGCAGCCATTTTAACTATAATACCAAGTTTGCAGCAGTAAGGTGGTTTAACCTGCCCCTGTTCGTAAATGATACCCTGGATGCTAAAAAGTTCATTACCCGCAATGAAGAAGAACTGCGTGCTTTTCAACTGCATGCAGAGATCGGATACATAGAGGAAGAGAAATTCCAGGTAAAGTTTACCATGGACTGGTTTAACTACAACAAACAGTTCACGGAAATAAAACCATGGCACCTGGCGCCATTCCAGGGGGATATCTTTGCCCAGTATACTTTCGGTAAAAAATTCCGGCTGAGCGCCGACCTGTTTGCTTTAAGCGGCAGCTATTACCAATACCAGCTTCCTGACAAATCTTTTGACTTTGCCAAAAACAAAGGAGCCTGGGACCTGAATGCGGGTGCCTCTTATGACATCGGTAAAAATTTCAACCTCTGGTTAAATGCCAACAACCTGTTTAATACCAATTATCAGCGCTGGCACCTCTACCCTACTTATGGCTTTAATATAGTGGGCGGTATCATGATTAAATTTTAAAGTTGTAAACTTGCAAAATTTACCCCACCATTAATGTTGATATAACTTGATATTACAGCAATACATACAGGATATTCTTTTCAGGCAAAAAACCTGTTGCCTGCCCCAGGTAGGTACTTTTACCCTGCGTCATATTCCCGCACGGTTTGATGTGGCTGATAAGACCCTGACACCACCTGCGGAGGAAGTGCTCTTTGACGAGCAGTGGACGGATGATGGTGCCTGTCTGGAATGGATTGCTTTAAAAGAAAAACTGGTTACCGCTGTTGCACAACGTAAGCTGGACCGCTACCTCACAGCCTTCAGAGCTGCTCTCCAAACGGGACAGCCGCTGGATTTACCGGGAATAGGCCAGTTGCGTGCTGATATGATGGGGCATATCACGTTTAAACCAGCGGTATTGCCTACCGGTCAGGAAGTAATATTCCTCCAGCCCGTATCCCGTCCGGGGGCCAGCCATAAGGTACAGCAAGGCACTACGGAAGTGGTAGACCAACAGGTAGTAGAGCACCTCACCCCTGTCAGCTCCGACTATTCAGATCCTACAGAAGAAGGTACCTCCGGTTTTAAATGGTGGTGGGTAGCAGTACCGGTAGCGGCGGCTGTAATAGGTTTTGCCATCTGGTTTATCAGTTCTGGTAATAATAAATCAGTAGCGGCTGCGCAACAGGAAGTAAGCACTCCAGCGGCTCCCCCCATAGACACCATGCAACAGCAAAGCGAGTCTGTCCATACTGCTGATTCAACAGTTGGTACTGCTGCCGGCAATACCACCCCATCTGCTGCTACAGACAGCCTGGACTATCTTGTGGTGTTTGCAGAATACGATAATCTGGAGAAAGCACAGAAACGTTATCAGCAATTAAAAGGATGGGGGCATGCCGTAGAAATGCATTCCAAAGGACCCGAACTTTACAAACTGGCAGTACCCCGCCGGTCCATAGCAGCTGATACGGCTGCTGTTATTGATGCCGTACGTACTTTATACGGCGGTCATCATGCATATCTGGAGTTTTAGGATTTCCTTCATATTAATTTCACAAGGCCAGTTCTGTAGCCACTATTTCCAGCCCTTCTGCAAAGGTATGTGGCTGAAAGCCCAGTTCACTGGCTGCTTTGTCTATTGTAAGTCCTGTTTTGGCAGGCCGTTTGGCAGGTTGTGAAAAACTGGAAGAACCTACCTTTTCAATCAGGTTTACATCCAGCTTAAAGTATTCGGCTGTTTGTATTGCCATATCATAAGGGGTGAGCTTATCCTTACCACAGATATTAAAAAAACCATTCGCCTTTTTATCTACAATCAGCTGGCAACCTTCCGCCAGGTCCTGTACCAGCGTAGGGGTACGCCATTGGTCGTCCACCACTTTGATCTTCTTACCCTGCTCCAGATTGTTTTTCACCCAGGTAATCATATTACTGCGCTTGGGGTCAGCTGCTATCCCATATACCAGCACAGTGCGCACCACTGCCCAGGAAGCCAGCTTGCTGTTTTTTACCAGCCTTTCTGCGGCTACCTTACTGGAACCATAATAGTTAATCGGATTTACCGGATCTTCCTCTCCATAAGAACCTTCCAGTCCATCGAAAACAAAGTCGGTAGATAATAATAAAAAGAAAGCATTGCAGCTTTCCGCTGCATGTACCAGGTAACGGGTAGCGCCTACATTAGTATCCCAGCAGGCGTCTTTATTCTTTTCACACTCATCTACCTGCGCCATAGCTCCTGCATGAATTACTGCATCCGGCTTATACTTCTGGAACAACTGCTGTACACTGCCATTCTCCCGCAGATTAACCGGCTCATAAATATATCCTTCCTGCTGTGGAAGCCTGTTAGGACCACGGCCTGTGGCAATCACTTCATACCGGTCATCTTTTGACAAAAGCGTGATCAGATGTTGTCCCAATAATCCATTGCTACCTGTTATAAGTACCTTCATAATTGCTATTTTAAAATAGTCGTTTGTTGATAGCGGATGATCTATCCTGGATTGAAAAATGTGTAACAACCTTTTATTTAGCAGTGGGCAGTTACGCCGTCCTGGTTGCTACAAATGTGCGATTACACAATATCTTTTAAAGATAATAAAAAATAGTCGTTGGTCAACAGTCCATCTCCACCATTCACCGCAATACCACACACATTACGCTTCATGCGGTGGTATTGCGGTAAACAGTGAGCCGGCTGTGATCTCCTGTAGATCAATATATTATTTCATGCCCAGGTTAAACATGGTAAATGCCCATATATCTGTGGCCTCGTCAATTTGTTTGGAAGTAGGCTTTCCCGCACCATGTCCGGCCTGCGTTTCAATCCGGATTAGGGAGGGGTTAGGGCCCTCATTGCAAGCCTGCAACGCAGCGGCAAATTTAAAGGAGTGCGCAGGTACTACCCTGTCATCATGATCGGCCGTCGTAATTAAGGTAGCAGGATAGTGCGTGCCAGGTTTTAAATTATGTAAGGGGGAGTACTTAAGCAGATAGGGAAACTGGTCTGCATTATCACTGCTGCCATACTCTACTGCCCAGGCCCAGCCTATCGTAAATTTCTGAAAACGCAGCATATCCATTACCCCTACTGCCGGCAATGCCACCTTAAAGAGGTCCGGACGCTGGGTCATACATGCGCCTACCAGTAATCCGCCGTTGGATCCGCCCCGGATAGCTATCTTACTTGGGTTCGTATATTTTTCTTTTACCAGGTACTCTGCTGCTCCTATAAAATCGTCAAACACATGCTGTTTCTGATCCAGCATACCTGCCTTGTGCCAGGCTTCCCCATATTCACTGCCACCACGTAAACTTACCACCACAAAAATGCCGCCCTGCTCCATAAAATACAGGTTCGATACATTAAAGCCTGGCGTAATAGGGATATTAAAGCCGCCATATCCATACAATAATACCGGATTCTTGCCATTCAGCTTGATCCCCTTTTTGTAGGAAAGGAACATGGGCACCCGGGTACCATCTTTACTGGTAAAAAATAGTTGTTTGGTTTCGTATTGGTCTGGATTGAATTTTACTTCCGGTTTATTATATACCGTTGATTTTCCGGTAGCTACTTCATATTTAAATACGGTAGCAGGCATTACAAAAGAAGAAAAGGAATAAAACAGCACCTGGTCTTCCTTACGGGCATCAAATCCGGTGGCGGTACCTATGCCGGGTAATTTAATTTCCCGTTCCAGCTTACCATTATAATCATATTGATATACGCGGGTAGAGGCGTCCTTCAGATAACTGGGCAACAGTTTCCCTCCCGCTGTTCCTACTCCCTGCAGGGCTTCCTTTTTTTCCGGAATGATTGTTTTCCAGTTACTTTGCTCCGGATGTCCGGGGTTTATCGACACTACTTTATAGTTGGGCGCATCATGGTTGGTACGTACCAACAACTGATCACCTGCATTATCAATAACATCCGGATCATAATCAAATCCTTTTATCAGCAGTTTAAAATCTGTTTGGGAAGCATCCTGGAAATCCCGGAACCAGATTTCATTGCCGGAAGTACCTTCAGAAACAGACAGGATCAGAAAACGGCCATCTTCGGTTACCTGGGCGCCGACACTGCGCAAAGGATGTTCTTTATCCACAAATATCAGCTCATCCTGTGCCTGAGGGGTACCCATCTTATGGAAGTATACCTTATGGAACTCATTCTTTTTCGACAGCTTACTGCTTTCATCAGGCTGATCGTAACGGCTGTAGTAAAAACCATCTCCGCGCCAGGAAAGCCCGCTGAATTTGATCCAGTCCAACTTATCTTCCAGCAACTTACCGGTAGCTACGTCCATTACAAATGCCTGTTGCCAGTCGGACCCTGCCTGCGCCAGCAGATAAGCTACATACTTCCCGTCTTTGGAAAAGCTGATAGTCCCTAAAGCTGCTGTGCCGTTGGCAGATAATTTATTGGGGTCAATAAAAACTTCCGGCTGGGCATCCAGGGCAGCCATACGGTAAAGTACGGCCTGATTCTGTAAACCATCATTTTTATAGAAATAATAATAGTTGCCTCTTTTAAATGGGGTACCTACTTTTACGTAGTTCCACAATTCTTCCAGACGTTTTTTAATATCCTTCCGGAAAGGAATACCGGACAGATAGTCTTCTGTTACTTTATTCTGTGCTATTACCCATGCTTTGGTAGCATCGCTGTTGTCATCTTCCAGCCAGCGGTAGGGGTCTGCAATGTCAGTACCATGATAATGGTCTACCGTATCTACCTTCCAGGTATTAGGGTAAGTGATCACCGGTTGTTGCTGTGCAACTAAGTTGCCCGTCATAAAAGTCATACTCATAATTAATAATCCCTTATTAGTCTTTTTCAGCATACCTATATATTTTAAAAAAAATTTGATATTTATTTGACTAAAATGAAAAATTTAGGTTATTTCATCAGATAACTGCAATAAAGCAATTGCAAAATGTTATTTTTGTGCGCCTTTAAGGTATTTTTTGAGCAATTTATATGAAAAAAGTGAACAACATTGCAGTACTTACATCAGGGGGAGATGCCCCAGGCATGAATGCAGCCGTTCGTGCCGTTGTAAGAACGGGAATTTATCATCAGCTGAATGTGTATGGCATCATGTATGGCTATAGGGGAATGTTGAAAAACGAAATATTTCCAATGGAGTCAAAATCGGTGGCCAACATCATACAGCGTGGCGGCACCATTTTGAAAACGGCCCGGTGCAAGGAGTTCCATGAATATGAAGGGCGAAAAAAAGCCTATGAAAACCTGAAAAAACACAACATTGACGGATTGGTAGTGATTGGTGGAGATGGATCTTTCAATGGTGCGCAAAAGTTCAGCCAGGAGTTTGACATTCCTTGTATAGGCTTGCCGGGAACTATTGACAAGGACATCGCAGGCACAGATTTTACCATTGGGTTTGATACAGCCGTAAATACAGCTATATCTGCTATTGATAAAATCCGGGATACTGCCGATGCCCACGACCGCTTGTTTGTGATTGAAGTAATGGGCCGTGATGCAGGCTATATCGCCTTGCACAGCGGTATCTCTACCGGTGCAGAACACATCCTGATCCCCGAACGCCATTCTGATGTGGCTACTATCATTGAAGACCTCCAGGCCAACGAACGCCGGAGGAAACTGGTAAATCTGATTGTAGTGGCAGAAGGTGACAAAAACGGGGGCGCCAACGAAGTGGCCAAAATAGTGCAGGAAAAACTGCCGCAGATCGATACCAGGGTATGTATCCTGGGGCATATCCAACGCGGAGGTTCTCCTACCTGTATGGACCGTATCCTGGCCAGCCGGATGGGTTATGCTGCTGTAGATGCATTACTGGACGGGACACATAATGTAATGATTGGTATTGTCAATGATAAGATCCAATATACACCTCTGGATAAGGCCGTAAAGGCCAAACAGGAAATTGATCCTGAATGGTTTAAGATTGTCAAAATACTTGCGAGTTAAAAAAATAGTTATGAGTACAAAGGATCTGTCCAAATATTACCACAAAGAAATGGACCACGCTGCTGGTCGCCAACATTCTGCACACAAAACAAAAATCGTAGCTACTGTAGGCCCTGCCTGCGATACCTATGAAAAATTATTGGAACTGGTGCAGGCTGGTGTGAATGTTTTTCGCCTCAACTTTTCTCATGGCTCCCATGAAGATAAATTGAGGATCATCGAATACATTCGTCAGATCAATAAAACACAACCTTTCAATATTGCCATCCTGGCCGATTTACAAGGTCCTAAGCTAAGGGTAGGCGAAATAGAAAATAATGCATTGCCTTTAACCATTGGCCAGATGCTCACTTTTTCCAACGAAAAGGTGGTAGGTAATGCCCAGAAAATCTACGTTTCTTATCCTGATCTTTACCGGGATATCAAACCAGGCCACAGAATTTTGTTAGATGATGGTAAAATTGAAACCATTGTAAGAGAAACTACGCCTGATGGTCTAATTAAAGCCGAAGTAATGCTGGGCGGCATCCTGTCCTCCAAAAAAGGCTTTAACCTCCCCGATACCAAAATATCCATGCCGGCACTGACCGAAAAAGATATCGTAGACCTGGAATTTATCATTGAACAACAGTGCGACTGGGTAGCGCTTTCTTTTGTAAGAAGCGTAAAAGACCTGATGGACCTGCGTAAGCGCCTGGAAGATCGGCAATCCAAGATCAAGATCATCTCTAAAATAGAAAAGCCTGAAGCGATCCAGAACCTCAAAGAGATCATCTGGGAAAGTGATGGCGTCATGATTGCCCGTGGTGACCTGGGTGTGGAACTGCCTGTAGAGCAGATCCCGATGATCCAGAAAGATATCATCCGCAAATGTATCCACCGTGCTAAACCCGTTATCGTGGCTACCCAGATGATGGAAAGTATGATGGACCGCAGCAGACCCAACCGTAGCGAAATTACCGACGTGGCCAATGCCGTACTGGAAGGTGCCGACGCTGTAATGCTGAGCGGGGAAACTGCTACTGGTATGCACCCGGTACTGGTGATCGAAACCATGAAAAAGATCATCGACGAAGTAGAAAAAGAAGATATCATTTACAACCGTAACCTTATTCCACACCGCCACTCTCCTACTTTCCTGAGCGACGCCCTGTGTTATAACGCTTGTAAAATAGCAGAAGACCTGGATTCTGATGCCCTGATAGGTATGACGCAAAGTGGTTACACCGGCTTTATGCTGAGCAGCTACCGCCCGCGCTCTCCTCTTTATATCTTCACCAAAGAAAGAACACTGGTTAACCAACTGAGCCTGAGCTGGGGGGTACGTGCGTTCTACTATGCGGAAGAAGAAAGCCTGGATGATATCATCTTTGATCAGATCCACATCCTGAAAGAAAGAGGCTTCCTGAAAACAGATGACGTGGCCGTAAATACCGGTAGCACGCCTGTTAAAGAACACCTGCCTACTAACATTCTGAAAATTACCAGGGTGGTATAATCCCTCCCCGGAAAATAATACAGCAAGAGAAACAGATGAAAGTCTGTTTCTCTTTTTTGTTCATATCGCCCCCACTTCTCTCCTCCTGCCTTATCTCTTTCCGGTAGTCAGAATAATATTAACCTCCCCCGGATTGATCCGGATATTAACACATCGTTAACCACGGCGCTGACTGTGATTAACAGACAGTTAACGCCAGGACATAAAATAAATTCTAACCTTGTAACAAAAATAATATGTCATATTCTATCTATGTAAGGATATGATTATTTACCAACCAAAACAGATCTTATGCTTTTTGCATCTTATGCCGGAGAGGAGATAGACAATGACCTGCTTATACAAATGGGGTACATCCCGGAAACGTTTACAGGGAGCATTATGCGGGATGCCCTGAAATTCTTTTATGAAAATGAATCCAGAAAAGTATTCTCCCAGATGATTGCCTTACGGCGTTTCAAAATATGGGATCATCACATCACTGTACTGAACAACAACCCTATCTATCCTACTACCAATGAGGCTGGATACAAGTTGCATTTTATGCTGTCGGATATTAGCGTCAAAGCTGCGGTGGAAAATAACCATCCGGCCATAACCGGTGATAAAACCAACGTAGAACTTGAATCCGGACAGATAACAATAGTACATGTTCCCAAAGGGAAACACCTGGCGCCAATCCCCTTAGGAACACATAATTTTTTTCATATAGACCTGGCCCCTTCTATCTGGCCCTTATTGAAAAAAAACAAGCAGGCTGCAGCACTCCTTACAGCGATAAAAAAAGCAAAAACACACGGGCAGGCGCAGATCAATACGGCTCCCGTTGCCATTAATGTGTATTGTATGGGCCTGATAGAGCAGATCCGGCAACATGCCTATAGCGGACAAATAGCCGACATATACCTGCAGAAAAAATGCTGGCAGTTGCTGAGTTACTTTGCAACATCATTTGCCCAACAAGGTAAAAAGGCACGCCGTCCTTTAACGCCCAAAGATGTAAACACGCTGGACAACGTAAAAGCAATGATGAAACTACAGCTCCATGAACATTTTAATGCAGACATATTGGGCAGAAATTTTAACATAGCTCCTGGGATACTGGCCCGTAATTTTCAGCAGCTGTTTCATAGCTCCATTTATGACTTCTCCCGGAATTATAAAATGGAACAGGCTTTTAAACAACTGGTAAAAAGGACACTTTCTCCGGGCAAACTGGCACAACTACTAGGTTTCAAAAATACGGCTACTTTTACCCGTGCCTTCCATGCCTATTGGGGATACAAACCAGCCTATATCAGACAAATGAAAAATAATACACTATAAAACATTACCGGCCGTACCCGGATAGCTTTGCTACCTGGCACGGCCAGTAATAAATAGTTTATAGAACTTATCCTGCTACAATCGTCTCCTTCTTCTTATAAGTAGCTAAATAAATGATCAGTGCCAATGTAATGAGTAATACTCCTGCTGCGCAAACACCATTCCATTTCCCTACCTGCCATACCCACAATCCAATCCCTGAACCCAGAGAAGTACCCACAAAACTAATGGTCATAAATACGGTATTCAAGCGGTTACGCGCCTCAGGTACCAATGCATAAATTCTGGTTTGATTAGATACATGTATCCCTTGCAATCCCAGATCTATTGCCACAATACCAATGATGATCCCTACAATGTTTGTTTGGAAAAAATAAAAAAGAAAGTATCCGGCAAACAGGAAGATGATACCATAGCCAATAGCTATGCGGGGATTTTTCTTATCTGCTATCCGCCCTATCAACGGAGCACCCAACGCACCTGCTGCTGCTGCCAGCCCCATCAGCCCTATTACATCACTCCCATAATTAAACGGTGGTGCTGATAATAAAAACACGACGGTAGTCCAGAACATGCCAAACATGGCAAAGCTACAGGCATTAATAGCTGCTGCTTCCCGCAATACCGGCTGCTCCCTGGTGATCGTAATCAATGACTTCATCAACGCGCCATAAGTACCGGAAAAGTTAGGCGCACTTTTAGGAAATGATACCATCATAATCAGCAATAATATCAATCCAATACCTCCGGCTATCCAGAACATAGCCCGCCAGCCCCAGTAATGCCCTACTACGCCGCTGATGGTCCTCGACAACAGAATCCCCACCAGCAATCCGCTCATAATAGTACCGATTACCTTGCCCCTGCTGCCCGGATCAGAAAGATTGGCTGCCAATGGCAGGATCAGCTGTGGTACCACAGACGTAAATCCTATCAGCAGTCCGGTAATCTTCAGCATAAATATATTCATGGATAAAGCGGAAGCTACCAATGCCAGCACGGCCAAAGCCGTCATGATAATGATCTGCCGCTTCCGTTCCAGCTTATCTCCCAGTGGCACACAAAATAAAAGTCCCAATGCATACCCCAGCTGTGTAAAAAAGGTTACCTGCCCGGCATTACTCTCCGACACTTTAAATTCTTCACTCATTAATACCAGCAATGGTTGGCTGTAATATATATTCGCTACTATCAGGCCCGTACAAAGGGCCATGATCATAATATTCCACCTGCTCAAAGCCATAAAATGCATCTCTTTATTTGCTGGGCAAAGTTAGCAAAACGGCTGGTATTGAGAGAAGCGTTATTTTTGAAGCTGTTAGCAGTTAGCTTTTAGCTATTAGCCTAATAACGTCATTTAAGCAGTCCTGCTAAAAGCTAACCATATCCAGCTAACAGCTAATTTCTAACAGCTAAAAGCTCCTCGTATGTCTACCTTCGAAAGCATTTACCCATACACCCAGGAAACTATCGCCAGCTATCCGGCACATACGGAAGCCGAAATAGCACAAAAGCTGGCTGCAGGTGATAAAGCCTTCCGGCAGTTACAACAAATATCGCTGCAGCAGCGGTGCAACTGGATGTTGCAGGTAGCCGCAGATCTGAAGACGAATGTTACGGAACATGCTACCCTGATCACACGTGAAATGGGGAAAACACTGAAAGAAGCAAAGGCTGAAGTACTGAAGTGTGCTACCACCGCCGAATATTATGCTGAAAATATAGCTGTCATGCTGCAGCCCAGGCTTATTACCTCAGATGCCAGTAAAAGTTATGCCACTTACGAGCCGAAGGGCATTATCCTGGCCATCATGCCCTGGAATTTCCCCTACTGGCAGGTATTCCGTTTTGCCATTCCCAATATTCTGGCGGGCAATGCCGGCCTGCTCAAACATGCCAGCAATGTAAGCGGCTGTGCACTGGCCATAGAAAAAGTATTCCTCCATGCGGGCTTTCCGGCGGGTACCTTTCAGGCCGTACTGGTATCTTCTAAAAATGTGGAACCCATCATTGCAGATAACCGTGTACAGGGCGTTACGCTCACCGGCAGTACCCCGGCAGGCAGCAGCGTGGCACAGCTGGCAGGTAAATACATTAAAAAAACAGTGCTGGAACTGGGCGGCAGCGACCCTTTTATCGTGCTTAAAGATGCCAACCTGGAACAGGCAGCCAAACTGGCGGTACAGGGGCGTATGCAAAATGCCGGACAATCCTGCATTGCGGCCAAACGCTGGATCGTAGAACAGGATGCCGTACCCGGATTTACAGCGCATGTAAAAACACTGATACAAGCTCTCCGCCAGGGAGATCCGATGCTGGATACTACCTCCATGGGGCCAATGGCCCGACCCGACCTGGCTGTAGAGGTAGGCAACCAAATGCAGCAAACGATCCGGCAGGGTGCTGTATTGGAACTGGGCGGACAATACGAAGGCTGCAATTTTATGCCTACCCTTCTCACACAGGTACAAAGCAATATGGCGGCCTTCCAGGAAGAAACCTTTGGCCCCGTGGCAGTAATCACTGCCGCCCGTGATGAAGAACATGCCATTGCACTGGCTAATGAAACCTCCTTCGGATTAGGGGCTGCCCTGTGGACCAGCGACACGGAAAAGGCTACACGGTTGGCGCCGCGCATTCAAAGCGGCAATGTGTTCATTAATGCCATGGTGCACTCCGATGCCCGCCTCCCCTTTGGAGGGGTAAAACAATCAGGCTATGGCCGGGAATTGTCACAGGAAGGTGTACACGAATTCCTGAATATCAAAACAGTGTACATCGGCTAAAATAATTCCGTAACGCCAATACGTAATTATTTTACCTTTACCTATCAATGTAGATGCAATATGACCAGTTTCACTCAAAGTGAACCTTACTCACCTTATATTACTATTAGCCGCGAAGAATGGGCTAAAACAAGCGATGATGCCATGCTCCACCTCCTGGACACTAAAGACCTGGACCAGCTGCATGCCATGAATGAACCGCTCACGGAAGAAGAAGTAACACAGATCTATATTCCGCTATCCCGCCTGCTGAACTTATACGTAACCTCTTCACAAAGGCTCCATGCTACTACCAGCTCTTTTTTACGCAGCCGCGTACATAAAGTGCCCTATATTATCGGGATTGCCGGTAGCGTGGCTGTAGGAAAGAGCACCACTGCCCGGGTATTACAGAAACTGCTTTCTGCCTGGCCTAATCATACACGGGTAGCCCTGGTTACTACCGATGGCTTCCTCTTCCCCAACAGGATCCTGGAACAGCAACATATCATGAACCGGAAAGGATTCCCGGAAAGTTATGATATAAAGAAACTGATCCGCTTCCTCGCGGATGTAAAATCAGGGAAACAGAAAATAGCCGCACCACTCTATTCTCACCTGGAATATGATGTATTATCCGAACATCAATGGATCGAACAGCCCGATATCGTAATCGTGGAAGGCATCAATGTATTGCAGGTACGCCCCCGCCAGGAAAAAAGGGATCCATCTGTATTCGTTTCCGATTTCTTCGATTTCTCCATTTATGTACACGCCCAGGAAAAAGATATCCGTAACTGGTACATTGCCCGCTTTGAATCATTGCGCCGTACTGCTTTCCAGAATCCCGACTCTTTTTTCCATCGCTATGCATATCTATCTGATGAAGAAACAATTGCCATGGCTACGCAGATCTGGGATGATATTAATAAACCTAACCTGGAACAAAATATCCAGCCTACCCGCTACCGCGCTGGCCTCATCCTCGACAAGGGAAGTGATCATTTTATCAAATCCGTACATCTGAGAAAAACATAAAGATGACTGACCTGGACCAGCTAAGAAGAGCGCTTGCCAAATTGTATACCGGCGCAGATGAAAACTGGCCGGCCTTTGAGCGCATACTTCATCCGGTACAGTTTGAGGCAGGAGCCTTTTTATCCCAGGCAGGAAAAACAACCAATGCTATTTATTATATCACAGCAGGCACCGTCCGCGTAGTGGCGCTGTACCAGGAAAAAGAAACCTGCCTGGACTTTGCATTCCCAGGCATGTTCTCCACCTCCTATGCTTCTTTTATTACACAAACGCCTGCAGGAGTGAGCTTGCAGGCCATCCTCCCGGTAAACGCCCTCGCTTTTTATTATGATGACCTGCAGACACTCTACCGAGCTCATCCGGCTACCGAAAAAATAGGCCGCTTGCTGGCAGAACAACAATATCTCCGCAAATACCACCGCGAACTTTCATTACTGCAATACACCGCTGCGGAAAGATACCGGCAACTATTACAGGAACATCCGGAGATAGTCAGAGTAATACCTGTTAAATATGTTGCCTCCTACCTGGGTATTGAGCCGGAGAGCCTTAGCCGCATCCGCCGGAATATCAAAAAATAACAACACAACACGGCCGGAAGAAAAAGGAACAGTTACAAATAACGGAACAACCGGTCAACGTCGTTCAAAGTATTAAATAAGTAAGGGGCCACTCTCATACTGGAGCCCCTGAAGCTCACATATACCTGGTTATCGGCCAACTCCTTTCTGAGCTTTACCACCTGGCTGTCACTTAATTTGATTCCGATCATATGCCCCACCCGCTGATTGCTATCCGGTGTTTCCAACCCCAGGGCAGCTGCCTTTTCCTGAATAGCATCCGTGAGTACTGACAGGGTTTCCTGTATATTGGCCACCCCCCATTCCAGTATCTGGGATAATGCGGCAATACTCATTTCCACATGTACAAAGCTGGGAAAACCACCCATATCAAACCGTCTTGCGCCTGCTCTGTATATCTCCTGGTAATTCACCAACGATGTAAAATCATCACTGCCCGCTCTGTTCAGCCAGGAATATTCAATCGGCTTTCCGGCTATACTGTATTGGGGATCTGCATATAAAAAGCCCATGCCATAAGCGCCGAGCAACCATTTATATCCTACCGTAACCAGAAAATCCGGCTTGATCTTATTGATGTCCAGGGGATAAGCACCTAACGACTGACTGGCATCTATCACCAGTTTGGCAGATACACTTTTTACTGCTTTACTCACTTCCTCCAGGTCAATCAAACTGCCATCTGTCCAATGGCAATTTGGAATAGCCACTACGCCGGTATGTGTATTAATATGTGATAACAGAGCGGCAGTCCACGATTGTCCGGCTGCCCTTTTTACGGTTACAATAGCAGCACCACTGCTGCGGGATAATTCCTGCCAGGCATATACATTCGATGGATATTGTTGATCCAGCAATATTATATGCTGATCAGGACGTAATTGGACATTGTTTGCTGCAACAGCAATGCCATAGCTGGCAGCAGGAATAAGGGCAATATGATCTTTTGTTGCGCCGATAATTTTTGCAAATAAATCACGAAGTACTTCTGCACGTCCAAACCAATCTTCCGTTTGCAATTGCCAGGGGGTTGTTTTTTTATTGAGCCCTGTTATACCAGCTGCCTGCACCTGCTTGGGCAGGGGCGATACACTGCCGCAATTCATATAAACTACCTCTGAAGGAATATCAAACAAGTGTCTTTGATCTGGAAGTATCATAGTTTACACTTTTTAATGGTTGTCTAAAGTATCGACTCTTTTATTAACTAACAAATGTTAGGTTGCTGCACTTTTTTAATGCCGAAATTTGAGAGAACAAAAATTATCCCAATGGCATTCTTTGCAGGCTTACTGACTTTTAGTCTTCTTTTTTTATTAGCAGGATATCTCTTCAATATATCTTATCTGCTACACTTTGCGAATGATATGCGGCTGGCAGCCGCTACGATGTTTATATTAATTGGTGTCATGCATCTGTTAAAACCACATAAGCTCACTTACATGATCGAGGGACTGTTGCCCTATGCCTATGCATTGGTTATTTTAACGGGTATCCTGGAAATTATTTTTGGAGCAGGATTACTGCACACCGCCACACAGTATTATGCGGCCTGGGCCTTAATGGTCCTGTTAGTCCTGATGTTTCCGGCCAATATATATGTAGCTGTAAAACAACTGCCAGCTCCGGGCGGCTTACCTGCCAGTCCCTGGTATACCTGGAGCCGCCTCGCCTTTCAGCCCCTGTACATTTTGTGGATCTGGTGGAGTATAAGAGGATAGGATTACAATAGGCGGATGTGCAAAATCCTGCCAGGCTGCTTCTGCTTCCCCTGCAGTTAAATCTCCCTTAAACACCATTATCCTGTATTTTTGCGTGTATTCATGGCCATAGGTAAGCAGCCACGAAGCCATTTTAGTAGGACTATAATTGAGCATCAGCTCTCCCCTTTCTGCGTTCTCCGGCCATACTCTCAATGGCTGCGGGGAGTTGTAATTGTCCGGACTATTCATAATCAGTATCCCTGCATGTCCTTTGCCGGTACTACCGCTGATCTTTACCCAGCGGGCACGGGTACTGTCAGCGTCTTTTCTGTTTTTCCCTTCGGAAGTCAATACCTGGCTGGTGCTACTGGTCCACGCTGCTGTAGCCCGGAAACACAAGCCTCCTCCATAACGGTATTGCAATAATAATAAGGCGCTGTCAGTTGCACAGCTGATAGTAGATACAAAATCCCATATCCGCCTGCTGTCGTGTGTACCTGCAGTATAGGCCCGCACATCCCATACCTCATCCAACGCTGTTTTTTCTCTTCCATTCATTTCAAAAACTACATGCTCCTGCCGGGCCTTAAATCCTCCCCATACATTCCCCTGAGTTTTAGAGAGAAAGCCGGTAAACCGTACTGTCCCCTCTTTCTTTTGCAGATTCCAGAAATCAACCACCCTCCCCTCAAATGAAGTGTGTGTCCACGGATTCCAGATACCCATATGATGATAATGCCCTTCAGGGAATATGTTGGTAAGCACTGCACCATTAGGTGCCCATACCGGATGTATAAAGCCACTTCTCTTGTACATGGTATCTACCCCCGGAGGCGGATATACGGTGTTATAATTATACTGCAGGATCTGCCGGCTTCCTTCCTCCAATAACAGATTACCATGACGGTCAGTTACCCGCATTACCGGGAGGGTTGTTACTCCTGCTGGTACCTTGGACAACTCAAACACACGTTGCACTCCCACCGGTGTTTTCCCCGTCAGCACCCACCAGATGCGTGGAAACCTACCTGGTTCTATCTGCATGGGTACAGCTATCCTTTTATTTCCCCGTACTTCTTCCAGCTTCCAGGAGGCTGCAGATGTTATGCTATATTCGCCCAGCGCACAGCTTACCACGCTATTATCCCTGGCAAAAGTACCGGCCTGTACCACCATGCGGGCTATCACCTGCGCTTCCAGCACCTGCATGCTGCTAAAAAAGCAGCCGAATAACAATGATAAAACACGAAAGAAGGGCATAACTGTAAGGCTAAGACCCTAATATATAAAATCCGCCTCCACTATGCAAGTAAGCGGCGTAGCCATCCATTAATCTTGCAGGAGATAACCTGCAGCTTGCTACAGGTACTGATTTTTTATGATACATTTGATATACCGTTTAAAATGATCACACCCCAAACAGATTTTATGGAAAACGCTATTAAACTTATCCTGACCAACAAAACTGCCCTTGAAAAAAAGTATGGCAGTAAACACAAATCCATTCTGGCTGCGCTGGAATCCCTCCGTGAATTTGATAAAACCCGGCGGCTGGATACCCGGATTATCTTCCTGGATGATGCAGCATTGATGAAAAAATGTAAGGCAAAAGCTGTAACGGATACACTGGATGCCAAACAAAATAAACAGGCGGTAGATGCGCTATATAAACACTTCTCTCCTGGTTATATCTTGTTGGTGGGCGCCCAGGACATTATTCCTTTTCAGCGCCTGGACAACCTGCTTTTCAGTGAGGATGATGAAGACAAATATATTCCGAGCGATTTGCCCTATGCCTGCGATGTACCTTATAATACCAAGCCCGGTAAATTCATTGCACCTGCCAGAGTGGTAGGCCGCCTGCCGGATGTGCCCGGACAAAATGATCCGGCTTATCTGCTATCCCTGCTCAAGGATAGCATGGCGGTGAAGCCGGTGGCCAGGAAAAATTACCATGCCTATTTTTCAGTAAGTGTGTTCGACTGGCAAAAGTCGACCGAACAAAGCCTGCAAAATATCTTTGGTGGTTTTAAAAGCCTGCAGCTTTCTCCCGGTAAAGGGAAAGTGGCCAAATGGACTTTATCCCAGATGAAACCCAAAGTACATTTTTATAATTGCCATGGTGCACTGGATGATGCGGCCTATTACGGTCAGAAAGGCAATGATTATCCCATTGCCCTTCAGTCAGATGCCCTTACCAAAAAGGTAACCTTTGGTACCGTGGTAGCCGCAGAATGCTGTTACGGTGCCCAGTTATTCGATCCTAAGGTAAGTGATGGCCATCTGCTCAGTATTGCCAACAACTACCTGTTGAACCATGCGGTAGCATTTACCGGCAGCTCTACTATTGCTTATGGTCCTCCGCAGGGGCAAGGCCTGGCAGACCTGCTGACACAATATTTCCTGATCAATGTGATCAATGGTGCCTCTACCGGCAGGGCACTGCTGGAAGCCCGGCAACGGTTCCTGAACGAAATGGGGCCTACCCTCGATCCCTATGAACTGAAAACTGCGGCACAGTTTTACCTGCTTGGCGACCCATCCCTCGTACTGGTGGAAAATGAAACAGATCCCAATCACCTGGCTAAAAGCAAGTCATTTGTAAATACCCTGCAAAACAGGCGGGATAATATGGAGGCAAAAAGTAAAGCCCTGCAGGGGTATATTTCCACGCCGGAAAAAGTCGATGACGGACAGGGCAGCACTACCTTGAAAAAGGAAATTAAAACCTTATTGCAAGAAAGGAACTTTGATACACCAGCGCCGGCAAAAGTATTTGTGAATGAGGGAAAATCATCCGGCACCAGGGATGCCAAGTCGTTCAGGCCAACCGTGAAATTTCATGTATATTCGGAGTCTGCCGGTGAAGGCAAATTAAAAAAGACCAAAGTGCTGGTGGTAAAGGAAAAAAACAACCAGATCTTAGGCTTCCGGGAATATGTCAGAAAATAAAAAAAGAAATAAACAAACAGCACCAGCGCCCCTTACACTCAGGGGGCGCCTGGAACTGCGCACCTTTGGCAAAACCACTAAAAGTGAGCACCTCGGTGTATATATTGTTACGGAGAAAGGCGATTACCTGATCCGGCCGGTAGGTTCCAATCCTTTTATGGACAACCCATTACTACCTTTTGCCGGCAAAACAATTGAAGCAAAGGGCCGCCTCAATGAATATGTTTTTTTTGCCCAATCCTGGGTGGTGATTGATGATGAATAATATATCCGTGACCATAACAGGTGGTGCTTTTGCCTGTATATCCAGGCACATAGTTTCCTTTTCTAAATGCTCCTCAGCTCCCTGAAACGGGCAGATTGCCTGCGGGACACTTCTATCTGCACCCCATTTGTCATTTCCAGCACCAATGTACTGTTGTAAGTGGTACTTACTTTCCGGATATGGTCCAGGTTAACGATATGCTGCCGGCTACTTCTGAAAAAATGCTGTGGATCCAGCCGTTCTTCCAGGGAATTCATAGAGCGTAATACCATCGGTGATAGCTGATCAAAATGGATCTTCACATAGCTGCCCGCCGCTTCAAAATACAGGATCTGTGACAAGCGTACAAACCAGCACCGATCACCGTCTTTCACAAATATTTTCTCATGTTCCTGGAGATAACTGTTACGCACCACCGCCGGATGCTGCAGTTTAGCTTTCAATCGCTCAATCGCTCCGCCCAGACGATTCGCAGATACAGGCTTTAACAGGTAATCCAGCGCATTTATTTCAAATGCTTTGATAGCATAGGTGTCATAGGCAGTAGTAAAGATCACCTCCGGCACTGCTTCCAGCTTTTCCAGTAATTCAAAACCGGATACTTCTGGCATAGCAATGTCCAGGAATATTACGTCGGGTTGTAATTGGGCAATCAACTTAATACCTGCTGCGGCATTTGCTGCTTCTCCGGCAATGTGTATTTCCGGAAAGGCTTGCAAAGTGGCTCTCAGGTCGTTTCTGGCCAACCGTTCATCATCTATCAGTAATGCGTTAATCATGGCGCTACAGGAAGTTTTAAGGAAACCTTTACCAGTTGGTTGCCGGTAGTGGTAATGTCAAAGTGTGCCTGCCCTTTATAAAGTAATTCCAGTCGTTTAATCGTGCCGGAAATCCCCAGTCCGTTATACAGGGTTACGGGCTTCAGCTCTCCGGTATTTTCAATATGAATATAATAATGATCCGGCGATTCCTGGGCAGTATGAATATGTATGCTACCTCCTTCCACCCGTTGCGCCACACCATGTTTAATGGCATTCTCCACCAGTGTTTGCAGCATCATATGCGGTACCTGGTAGTCCCGCATCTTTTCGGGTACTTCGCAGGTTACTGTCAACCGCTCTTCCAGGCGTATTTTTTCGATAGACAGGTAATGCTGTACTACTTCCAGCTCTTCTCCCAGGCTTACCAGCTCCTGCTGTTCGGCCATGATAGCGCTGCGTAATACTTCTGCCAGCTCTCCTACTGCTACCTGTGCCCGCTCTGGGTTTTCAGCGATCAGGCTACGGATACTGCTCAGCGAATTAAATAAAAAATGAGGATTCAGCTTTGCTTTGATATTCTCCAGTTCTGTTTTACGCAAGCGGTTTTCGCCTTCCAGCTCCTGCCGTTTTAAAGTCTGTCGTTTTACCGTCAGGTATATAAGCGTCCATGCCCAGATCACCAGACTCCATACGATCCATACCACCATAAAAATGATAAACATAAGTACCCCGGGCGATAGTCCAGCTACTGACTTTTTAAATGTATCATAGGTATCCTGAAAATTACCTGTGCTGTAAATAGCAATAGCCGAATAGGTCAGTGCCTGTACCAAACCGGTAATAATTACTGCCATCCATACCCGGATCAGTCCGCGACCGGTAGACCGATAAATCAGCTGATTCCGGCGGAGGTAGCCCCGCAGCAAATGTGTATACAGGATCCCCAGAAAGATCTCCCGGTAGGTATCCGGATCTGCAAATAAGTCCAGGTGCAGCGAAAAGCCATCATCCCGGATATTGTTGTAAGTAAGGGTGAAAAGGGTCCAGCCAATCAGCTGACATAACCAATACCGATAGTTTTTGTAAATAGACTGAAAGAATTTTTTCATAAGTGTTACGGGCTTTAACATCCGTTCAAAACAAATCTAGATGGAACGGTAAGGATGCGAAAGCACATTTCAATCAATGAGCATTTTTCTGCGTTAATGGTTAGCTGGCTGTGCGGAGCTGTTTAAAATAGCTCCTGTTCCCGGACGATTGGCATAGATGATTTTACCATTTACAATCTCAACTCCTGTAGCAATATCTTCTGCCAGCAATAAAGGGCCATCCATATCCACATAATCCAGATAGGGCAGTAAATGCGCTACTGCAGAGGTGCCCACGGTGCTTTCATTCATACTGCCTGTCATTACCTTCATGCCAGCAGCCTTAGCTGCAGCAATCATTCGGCGCGCAGGGGTAATGCCGCCACATTTGGTGAGTTTAATGTTGATACCATGAAAATAACCAATACATTGTGCCACATCTGCTTCTACAATACAGCTTTCATCTGCAATTAATGGCAGTGCAGCATCCTGGTATACCTTTTTCATACCTTCCCAATCGGCGGCTGGCATAGGTTGCTCTATAAATTCTACCCCCAGTGAACGGAAAGCTGCTGCATTACGAAGGGTTTCCTCCACTCCCCAGGCACAATTGGCATCTACCCTGAAAACAGCGGAGGTATGTTCCCGTAGCGCTTTTATAATAGCAATATCTTCTCTGGTACCCAGTTTTATTTTATAGATAGGCCAGGGAAATGCTTTCAGCTTACTGACCATGTTTTCAATGGTATCAATACCAATGGTGTAATCCGTCAGGGGATTATGAGAAATATCCAGCCCCCATATTTCATATAGTTTTTTACCCTGCTTTTTAGCATACAGATCATACGCTGCCAGGTCTAATGCACATAAGGCAAACATATTATCCTGCAGCAAAGGGTACATATCTTCCCAGAATATTTCAGGTGTGGAGAGGGTATAACTGCTGATATAATCCCGGTGCCGGTTAATGGCCTCCATCAGCAAGGGTACCGTCATATTGTAATAGGAGTTATCAGCGGTTTCTCCCAGGCCGGTGTAGCCATCCTGTTCCAGCGCTACTACCAGCAAGGGCTGTACATCTTTTGACCGGCGGGAAATAGTAAAAGTGTGCCTGAACTTTAACTCATACGGGTGTAACGTCAGCTTCATTACAGAGGATTGTTAGAAAGTGAAGATACAGAAAAGACGGCAGGGAGGAAATGGGATACTGCTGTATAAAGGCAGGATAAAAGAAAAAGGGGAAAGTACCGTTAAACGGTTCCTTTCCCCCTTTCAGTAGTATCTATCCGCATAGGGCAGGTGCCCTTGCGCTTGTTTGTTATTTTACTTCTTCAAATTCAGCGTCCGTAACACCATCGTTAGCGGAAGCACCGGCATTACCCTGCGCTTGCTGTGCTCCACCGTCTGCACCGGCACCTGGGTTGGCACCTGCTTCCTGTGAAGCTTTGTATAATTCTTCAGAAGCGGCAGTCCAGGCAGCATTCAGTTCAGTTACTGCTGCATCTATCTGGGCGATATCTCCACCTTTCTGAGCTTCTTTCAGCTTACTGAGGGCAGCTTCAATAGGCGCTTTTTTATCAGCAGAGATTTTATCTCCGTATTCTTTGATTTGTTTTTCGGTCTGGAAGATTAAGCTATCTGCCTGATTCAGTTTTTCAACCTTCTCACGGGCTTCCTTATCGGTTGCTTCGTTGGCCTTTGCTTCCGCCTTCATTTTTTCTATTTCGTCCTTGCTCAAACCGCTACCCGCTTCAATACGGATATTCTGGGTTTTGCCGGTACCTTTATCCTTCGCAGTAACGTGCAGGATACCGTTGGCATCAATATCGAAAATTACTTCGATTTGTGGTACACCACGCGGAGCCGGAGGAATATCGCCTAAGATAAAGCGGCCCAGGGTCCTGTTTTGTGATGCCATTGGCCTTTCCCCCTGCAGTACATGTATTTCTACACTTGGCTGGTTATCAGCAGCTGTAGAGAACACTTCAGACTTTTTGGAAGGAACGGTGGTATTAGATTCTATCAGCTTGGTCATTACACCACCCATGGTTTCAATACCCAGGGATAAAGGCGTTACGTCCAGCAGCAATACATCTTTTACTTCACCGGTCAATACACCACCCTGGATAGCAGCACCCAATGCTACTACTTCATCCGGATTTACCCCCTTGTTTGGTTTTTTACCGAAGAATTTTTCTACTACTTCCTGAATTTTAGGGATACGGATAGAACCACCTACCAGGATCACTTCGTCAATATCAGCAGTAGTCAGCCCTGCATCTTTCAGTGCTTTACGGCAAGGCTCCAGTGTTCTTTCCACCAGGCTGTCGCTCAGCTGCTCAAATTTAGCACGGGTTAATTTTTTCACCAGGTGTTTAGGTACACCATCCACTGCAGTGATATAAGGCAGGTTGATTTCTGTTTCCATAGAAGAAGACAGCTCTACTTTTGCCTTTTCAGCAGCTTCTTTCAAACGCTGCCATGACATAGGATCTTTATGCAGATCAACCGCTTCATCTTTCTTAAACTCATCTGCCAGCCAGTCCATGATCACTTTATCAAAGTCATCGCCACCCAGGTGGGTATCACCATTGGTAGATTTTACTTCAAATACACCATCACCCAGTTCGAGGATCGAGATATCAAAAGTACCACCACCCAGGTCAAATACAGCTATTTTGCTGTCATGGTGTTTTTTGTCCAGGCCATACGCCAGCGCTGCGGCAGTAGGCTCGTTAATAATACGGCGTACGTTCAGGCCTGCAATTTCGCCGGCTTCCTTGGTAGCCTGACGCTGTGCGTCATTAAAATAAGCAGGTACCGTAATAACTGCTTCTGTTACTTCCTGGCCCAGATAGTCTTCCGCAGTTTTCTTCATTTTCTGAAGGATCATTGCAGAGATCTCCTGAGGCGTATATAACCTGCCATCGATATCGATACGAGTGGTGTTATTATCACCTTTAGCTACTTTGTAGCTCCAGTGATGGATTTCATTGGATACTTCGTCAAAATGACGGCCCATGAAACGCTTCACTGACATAATAGTGTTTACAGGATTCGTGATTGCCTGGCGTTTAGCCGGGTCGCCCACTTTCCTTTCACCATTTTTCAAGAATGCTACTACCGATGGGGTGGTTCTCCTGCCCTCATCATTTGCAATCACTACCGGTTCATTTCCCTCCATTACGGCAACGCAGGAGTTGGTAGTTCCTAAGTCAATACCTATTATTTTTCCCATAATATTAATATTCCCTTTTATTAGTTAGTTGTAAGTTTTTTATTAATGTGTTTGTCTTAGGATTGTCAATGATTATGCCAAGCAAAAAAATATGAAAATATGTCAGTCCTATATGATACAAACGGCTTATATTTGAAAAATAGTCGCTTACCTGACATAGTGCTATTTGTCCTGACCCTTTCTTTTTCAAGCACTTTTATAACCTCTGCAAGCTTTATAGATTAAAAGATTACGTACACTGGCTATTTATCCCCGGCCTCATTAATGGAACTTATCATATTAATTGTCAAGCAAAATTGTGTAACCTAACGTTTAATCTCATGAACAAAAGCAATCTTCGCCACGTATTGTGCGCCCTGCTCATTACCGTCCCTTTTATCAGTAACGCCCAGGATCAACCCGTTTCTACCCCAGGTATTTTTAATGGCAGCACTGGCTACAAAACGTGGTCTATCGGCATCAATGGGGGCGCCCTGGCCCCGGTGGCCCCTACGGGTGGCAGCAATGACTTTACAAAATGGAAAGCCGATTTTGGCTACGGTGCCTATGTAAAGTGGCAGATGCTCCATGCCCTGGCATTACGCGCTGATTATATCGGCGGAAAGCTCCAGGCAGACAATTCAAAGAAACTGGGTGATGGGTCCTCCCTCGTCAGCCCCTACACCTCCTACGAAACCAAATTAAAATGGTCTGCCAGCCTGAGTGCAGTAGTGAATGTGGCAACCATCAACTGGCTATACAAACAAAATTTTGTGCAGATCTACCTGTCCGCAGGGGGTGGGATAGCAGGCTACAGCCCCACCCTTACCCTGGCCGGTGGCGGTACCCAGGACTATAAGGCCGGCGGTGGTACCATACAGGAACTGATCATCCCGGTAGGTGCAGGACTTAAATTCAAACTGTCTGAAATGATCAACCTCGACCTGGGATATACCATGCATTTTACCGATGGGGATAACCTGGATGGCTATCCTACCGGTCCTAATAAAGACAAGTACTCTTACGCCTACGCCGGACTGGAATTCAGCCTCGGTAAAAAAGGAAGCCCGCAACTGGCATGGAGCAATCCGGCCAAAGTAATGTATGACGACCTGGTAGCACAAAAGGCCCAGCTGGCTGCTGAACTGGAAGCCCAGAAGTCTAACAATGCCAGGTTGACGGCCGATGTAGACAAACTGACCAAAGATACTGATGGGGATGGGGTATCTGACTTCTTTGATAAATGCCCCAACACACCTACCGGTGTTAAAGTAGATGGTGCCGGTTGCCCGCTGCCGGTAGATACCGTAAAACCAATCACTAAAGTGATCATTACAGAAGAAGATAACCGCATTGTAAGGGAAGCTATCCAGAACCTGGAGTTTGAAACCGGTAAATCCAGTATCAAACCTCATTCTTACGCAGCACTGGACCGGGTGGCAGAAATGCTGAAAACCAAAGGCTTCAGCCTCAAACTGGCAGGCCATACAGATAATGTAGGCCAGCCTGCCAAAAATATGATCTTATCTAAAGACCGGGCCGAATCTGTAAAACAATACCTGGTAAGTAAAGGGGCAAACCCGTCCAAGATTGAAGCGGTAGGCTACGGACAAACACAACCTATTGCCAGCAACAAAACAGCTGCGGGTAAACAAAAGAACAGACGTGTAGAATTTACGATCTATTAATTGCCATAATTACCATATCCTATAAATACTCGGAGGAGGCTGTTCCTGACAGGAACAGCCTCTTTTTCAATACCCTGTTTCATCCTCCATAAAGTAGCACCTACTTTTTATTACCTTTGCCCCAACTTGCATTAATTATTTTTTCGACATGAGTGTTGTACAATCCATCAGATCTGCTGCCGTTGCAGCCATTAAGGCGCTTTACGATCAGTCCCTGCCCGAACAGGATATTGCTATAAATACCACCAAACCCGAATTTGAAGGGGAATATACCATCGTCGTGTTTACCTTTACCCGATTCAGCCGGCAAAAACCGGAAGAAACCGGTCAGCATATAGGTAACTATCTGGTACAACACTTCCCTGAACTGATTGCCGGCTTCAATGTGGTAAAAGGTTTTTTAAACCTCCGCATTACCGATCAGTTCTGGATCCGGTTTGTACGCAACAACTTCAGCAATAAAAATATTGGCATCCAGCCTGCCAATGGTAAAAAGGTGATGGTGGAATACTCCTCTCCCAATACCAACAAACCGATTCACCTTGGACACCTGCGGAATAATTTCCTGGGCTACTCCATTGCCGAAATACTGAAAGCTAACGGCTATGAAGTAATCAAGGCCAACCTCGTCAATGACCGGGGTATTCATATCTGCAAATCCATGCTGGCCTGGCAGCTATTCGCGCATGGCGATACGCCGGAATCCACCGGGATTAAAGGCGATCACCTCGTGGGCGACTACTACGTGAAGTTTGAAACCGTGCTGAAAGAGCAGGCCGAACCTATCATTGAGCGGGTACTGGACAACGATTTCCGCGATTTTGAAGGAGAAAATCTCCGGAAAGTAGAAAAGCTGGCCACCCTCCTGCATCAACCGGAAGTAAAAAATGACGCTGAAAAAAGTGGCAAAATACATGCGGAGATCAAGGAACTGGCCCGTAATCAGACAGAAATCATGCAGCAGGCCAAAATCATGCTGGAACAATGGGAAGCCGGCAACCCCGAAGTAAGGGCGCTGTGGAGTACCATGAACGGCTGGGTGTACGACGGTTTTGAAGTAACCTACAAACGCCTGGGAATAGATTTTGACCAGATGTATTACGAAAGCCAGACTTACCTCCTGGGCAAACAACTGGTTACCGAAGGACTGGAAAAAGGTATCCTCTTTAAAAAGGAGGATAATTCTGTGTGGATAGATCTGACAGCAGACGGACTGGATGAAAAATTACTACTCCGCGGCAACGGTACCTCTGTATACATGACGCAAGACATGGGTACTGCTAAGCTGAAGTATGATGATTACCACATGGATCAAAGCATTTACGTAGTGGCCGACGAACAAAACTACCACTTCCGTGTGCTGAAACTGATCATGGAAAAATTAGGAGAACCTTCCGCTGCAGGGCTGTACCATCTTTCTTATGGCATGGTGGAATTGCCCCATGGCCGCATGAAAAGCCGGGAAGGTACCGTAGTAGATGCGGATGATATTATTACTGAAATGGTAGATACCGCTGCCCGGCATACACAGGCATCCGGCAAGCTGCAAAACTTTACGGAAGCAGAGCGCCAGCCCCTGTACAACACCATTGGCCTGGGTGCCATGAAGTTCTTCCTCCTGCGGGTGGATCCTAAAAAGAAAATGGTATTCAACCCGGAAGAGTCTATTGATCTTCATGGATTTACCGCGCCATTCATACAATATGTACACGCGCGTATCAAATCTATTTTAAGGGAAACGAACTATACAGAAAGCCTGGAGGCATACGAATACAATGGCGGCCTGCTGCCCCTGGAAAGAGAATTGCTGATCTTAAACGAACAGTTTGATACAGCTATCGCAGAAGCGCATAAGGAAATGAGTCCTGCTGTTATTGCCAATTACGCTTTTGCACTGGCGCAAAAATTCAATTCTTTTTATGCAGAGAAAGTAGCCGGTAAGTACATCTACTCCATCCGTGACGCTGAATCTGAAGAAAAGAAAAAATTACGCCTGCAGATTGTAACGCTTACCGCAAATACCATTGCGCAAAGTATGCGCCTCCTGGGTATTCAGGTACCGGAAAGAATGTAAGAAACAGCTGTTAGCTTTTAGCAGTTAGCCGTTAGCAAAAGGATCAATTTCCTCCAGCTAACGGCTACTTTTTTAAGCGAATAATCTTATTATTTATTCCCTCGCAGTTAATCAATAATTAAAAGGGCTGTTCCTCCGATGCTAAAAGCTAATAGCTAAGGTCTAATAGCTATTTGCCGTTGCTTTATCACAAAGCGCATATCCCTTTTCCCGTTCTCCTATCTCTATATACGATTTACCGAGCATAAACCAGGCAAAGGCATTTTGTGGTTCCAGCTGTACTACTTTATTCCATTGCTCAATTGCAGCTGCATATTTGCCCTGGCGAAAATAAGCGTGTGCCAGGCTATGTGTGATCTGGGTATCTGCAGGATGTAATGCTTGTGCCGCTTGCAGATGTTTAATTCCTCTGGCAATTTGTTGTAGCTGTAAACAGGTAACACCTATATTAAAATGAAAAGTAGCATCCGTAGCAATCCCCTGACTACCAGCCTTTTCAAAAGCCCGCAGGGCGGCCCCAAAATCCTGTGTATTAAAACAGATCATTCCCAGTTCATACCAGGCTGTTGCCTGCAGACTATCGATTTTCAGATCTGCCTGATAATAGTATATACTTTCCTGATAGTTTTCCAACTGTGCATGTATTCTGGCCGCTTCCAGATAAGCACCCGCAAAACCACTATTACGTTTGATGGCTCCTATAAAGCATTCCAAAGCCCCTTCCAGATTGCCACTTTTTTTAAGTGCCAACCCCTCTTTATATAATGCTTTTGCTTTATCATTTAGCGGAGTGATAACTGCGGCCATAGTGGATTGCATGACAATACCACTACTCAAAAACAGACATAGGATAAGGCGATAGGTCATATGGTTCCTGGCTTTCACCGACAAATATAAATAAAATTTAATTTATCTACCATTAAATTTACCCACATTCCCCTGCTTTATAGGGGATTCCTGTATAAGTATATGCATTCCAGGGCACTAGCCCATATCGTTGCTGGAAAAAGATAAAGGAAGCAGATGGCTGGCAGTTTGCAATACAAACACTTTGCCCTGAAGCCCTCCCAGTACCAGGCGGATAGGGCGATGCAGGCGCTGTTCATACTCTGCAAGTGTTTGACGGCAGATACCACAGGGTGAAATAGGTTTATTACTCTCTCCTTCCAGATTATGGTAGCTGATAGCAATAGTATCTATTGCTACTTCAGGATATAAAGAGGAGGCGGTAGACAATGCTACCCGTTCTGCACAAATGCCTACCGGAAAAGAGGCGTTTTCCTGATTGGTACCGGTAATAGTCTCCCCATTTACCAACCTTGCGGCAGCTCCCACCCGGAAATGAGAATACGGCGCATAGGCATGTTGCGTCACGTCCCTGGCTATTTGCAGCAAGGCTGCATCAGCGGCAGACAGGCTTGTCTGGTCGTCATACACGTCATATTCAAATTGTTGCTGGTATTTTTTCATACGCTAATTTAACGCTACTCCCACCATTTCTCCCAAACCTTTCCCAAAAGATTTAAATCTACTTTTTCTCCGATTTTTGGGGTGGTAACAGGAAAATCTGCTGCGGCTGCAAATGAAGTTACCTGGGCCAGTGGCTCATACCAGGGGTGCTGCGCCAGTTTGAATTTGGAGTTGTGCACCGGTATAAAATTACTGGCTTTTAATTCCTGTGCCTCCTTGACTACTTCAGCGGGAAGCGAGTGGATATACGGCCATTTTTCATTGTATTGCCCACACTCCAGTATCGCCAGATCAAAAGGTCCAAATTGCGCTCCGATCTCCTTGAATTGTGGCCCATAACCACTATCCCCGCCAAGAAATATTTTTTTTGACGGCGTTTGTAAAACAAAAGAAGTCCAGAGTGAAATATTGCGGGACAGCAGTCGGCCGGAGAAATGCCTGGCCGGGGTTAAGGTTACCTTGAAACCATCTCCCAGCTCCACGCTTTCATACCAGTTTTTTTCAATGAGCCGGTCTTTCTCCCAACCCCAATATTCAAAATGCTGGGCTACGCCTAAACCACAAATCACCTTGCCTACCTGCTGTTTTAATTGTTTTATCGTTGCATAATCCAGGTGATCCCAATGATCATGCGAAATAAACAATACATCTATCTGCGGCATATCTCCTGCCTGGTAATGATTTGCTCCGGGAAAAGCCTTTACTGAGCCTCTGATAGGTGATGCATTACCACTGAAAACAGGATCTGTCAGCAACCGCTTCCCATCTACCTGGATAAAGTAAGAACTATGCCCAAACCAGACCAATACGTTTTCGTCCGGTTTTAAATTTTTCAGATCCGTTTCTACATATGGAATCGGCTCGTCAGGTGTTGTATGGGGATGCCTGCCCAAAAAATCCCAGAGTACTCTCATCATGCTCGCCCCTTCTACCAATGCAGGTGTGGCTATCAGGTTCTGAAACTGCCTGTTCTTGTAATTGGAAAGCGTATTAAAATAAGCCTTCCGGTCAGCATCGGGGTACTGGCCATACTTTTTGCTGAAACTCATTAACCCAGTTTTAGTTTTTCTTCTTCCAGATCAATCCGATGAAGAAATTTTCTTATAATCTCTTCATCAATCCGCTGCTCATTTTTATTCTTATGTAAAAGTAAATGGCGCTGCTTTTCTAAAATATCCTTGTAGATCAATTTAACATTTTCTGAAACAATGACGAGTTCATCCGCCTCCAGCTGGCCTTGCCATTGGCTGGCCAGCTTCTGCAAGAGCAGACTCCTTTCCAGCTCCGGCTGATGATTTTGTGTTAAATGAAGCAATGATTCCCTGGCCAGCTCTTCTCCGAGCAGGTTTTCTGTTTCCTCTTCCGGCAGATGATCATTAAAATCAGGCAGCTTTACTTTTTTGATAAGTATAGGCAGTGTTAATCCCTGCAATACCAGCGTTACCAGAATCACTACAAATGTAATGTACAGTACCAGATTACGATGGGGAAAAGGGGTGCCATCAATCGCTACCGGAATAGATAATGCAGCTGCCAGTGAAACCACACCCCGCATCCCTGTCCACCCCATAATAAGTGGTGCTTTCATGCCCGGATTTCTATCTGCTACTGTTATGAAATAACTGGCAATCTTCGTTACAATTAATGCCCCAAAACCTGCAAGCATTCTGCCTAAAATCAACACCAGGGTAATTAACAACCCATATCCGGTGGCCTGATAAAAACTGATCCCTTCTGCTTTCAATCCCGAAACAATTTCTGGCAGGTCCAGTCCAATCAGCATAAATACCAATCCATTCAATAAAAACACAAAACTTTCCCAGACATTCTCTCCTCGTAATCGTGAAGAACTACTTAAAAACCGGTATCTGTGATTGGACAAAAATAATCCGCCCCCCACTACCGCCAGCACGCCGGAAGCATGCACGGCCTCTGCTCCAATATACATGACATAAGGAGTAACCAGGGTAAGAATAATATCCATATTGACATCAGTAGGCAACCATTTATGCGCCTTCAAAAAGATCAATCCTATCAGTAACCCTATGCCCACACCTCCAATCACCATCCAGCCAAAGCTCAGGGCGGCCTCGTACCAGATAAATTGTCCGGTACCTACTGCAATCATGGCAAAGCGGAAAATAATAAGGGAGGAAGCATCATTCAGTAAGCTCTCCCCTTCCAGTATGGAAGACATTCTTTTGGGCACCTTCACAAATTTTAATATGGCACTTGCACTTACCGCATCAGGTGGAGAAACAATCCCGCCCAACACAAAACCTAATGCCAAAGAAAATCCTGGGATAAAAGAATTGGCTACCAGCGCCACGGATATAGCAGTCAGAAAAACTACAATAAAGGCAAAGCTGCCAATGATCCTTCGCCAATGCCAAAGCTCTTTCCAGGAATTTGCCCAGGCGGCTTCATACAATAGCGGAGGGAGGAATATTATAAAGATCAGTTCAGGGTCTATCTTCAGCGGCGGGATTCCTGGGATAAAACTGACTCCCAATCCTGCCAGCACTAATAATACAGGGTAAGCTACTTTAATCTTGTTGCCCAGCATGATCAATAATAATATCAGAACTATCAGGGCCAAATAAAAGGGGAAATGTTCCAGCATATCAGACTTTGATTATTAAAGGTAGAAGTTTCACACTATTGATTCATCCGCAATTTTCAAATCTGTATGCACAAATCCCCAGGTTACCATAGCTGGCTGCTGACCTCCCCATGCGAATTAAAATTTACGCAACTTAATGAACCGGTTCAAATACCAGTTATTTAAATGTAATACTTTTAATCGGTTCATTAAGCAGTGCAAATTGTATGCAGGTTGCTGATCTATACCGGTCAATATCACAGGTGTTCCCGGAAGAAAGGAATGGCTTTTTCCAGTGCCTGGGATACTGCCTCAGGCTTATCATATAGATCATAGTGGGATTGACCTTTTACTGCCAACAATTCCTTCTTTTCAGATTTTGCCCGGCGAACGATTTCAAAACCATCTCTGTAAGCCCCGAAACCTCCGGGCTTGTCACCTACTACTACCAGTATAGGCTGTGTTAACAATACTTCGGCCAGATGAAAGGCATCCCACCCCAAACCTGTACTTAAGCGGGAAAACAATACACTGGTGGCACCATTTGGCTGTCGCCCCCTTGGTGTTTTGTAGTAATCTGTTGCTTCCAGCACATCAATATCTTCAATACCTGCCTTTTTACCATCTTCCACGGATGCCGGCAACATATTATTCACAAATAATGCAGCGCCCCGGGCCTCGGCGGTGCGTTGTTTGGCTACAGCCTCCAGACTTTCAACCGGTGTACCTCCTGCAAAACCATCACGTAATAAACGTCCGAAGTTTACACCCGTAATAGATACCACTGCTTTAAGACGTCTTTCGGTCATAGCTGCATTCAAAGCATAAGCCCCACCGCCGCAAATGCCAAGTATGCCTATACGGTTTTCCTCAACATAGGGTAGTGTCACTAAATAATCAACAGCACAACGGATGTCTTCTACACGTTCATAGGGGTCTTCAATAAATCTTGGCTCACCACCGCTTTCTCCCTGGAAAGCAGCATCAATGGCAAGCACCACAAATCCTGCTGCCGCTAATGCTTTGCCATAAACATTGCTGGAAGTCTGTTCCTTACAACTGCCAATAGGATGTATACTGATAATAGCCGGATAGGTTTTCTTTTCATCAAAATTGTCGGGGAAAAGAAGTAGCCCCGCATTTTCCCAGACCCTGTTCTTAAATGTTATTGCTTGTGACATAATTACTGATTTTTATAAAAACGTGATTAAATATTTTTTTGAAAGAAAGGGGCCAATACTGCTACCGCTTCGGCTACATATTGAGGGCCATCATACAATGACATGTGGTTTGCGCCGGCTACAATATGCATTTGCTTATCCTTGCTGGCTGCACGGTTTATTAAGTCATCGCTCATCCATTTGCTGCCGGCATTACTTCCTGCTACCGCTAGTAACGGCTGCACCAAGAACGCTTCTGCCTTATTGTAAGCATCATAAGAAATAAGCTGTGAAAGACTCCTTGCCGTAGCAAAACCCGGAGCAGTAGGATATTGACAGCGATCGGTATGATAATATTCCCATGCTTCTGCCAGTTCTGCGTTAGGTGCATCCTCTTTCTTTAATGGTGCTAAAGGGATTGTGGCAATGGCGGCGCCGCCCGCATCATTCGTTCTTGCACTGGCACCTGCTATCAGATAAGGAAGGGCATCCGCATCTTTTACATTGTTTTCCCAGCCATTACGGAACATGGCGCCAATATTAACAGCGCTTACTGTTCCCACTGCTTTAATACGATGATCATTAATGGCGGCATTTGCGGTATAACCTGCGCCTGCACAGATACCCATGGCACCAATTCTCTCCGCATCAATGTAAGGTAACGTGGTCAGATAATCGATAACTGCACTTACATCTTCTGTTCTGATATATGGATTTTCCAACTGACGGGGTGCTCCTGTACTTTCCCCCTGATAGGAGGCATCGTAAGCAATCGTTACAAAACCTTTTTCGGCCAGGTGCTGTGCATATAAACCAGCAGTTTGCTCTTTTACGCCACCACCTGGATGGCTTACCACAATAACCGGATATTGTTGCTCCTCCCGAAATCCTTGGGGGAAATTAATGACAGCCGACATCGTAATGCTGCTGTTATTACTGTTCCTGAAATTCACTTTTTGCTGTGACATGATTATTAACTTTTAAACTGTTTGTATAATTGATTTATACAAAGGTAAAAGCAGTCATCGCCACGATTCGTAGACACTTTACGCTAAAACGGATACATTTTACTGATTTTCTCTTTTAACCAAAGGACCGGAAGTATTGCCGGATTTTCAGGTGCTTGTTACAAACAAAAAAAGCAACCTACTGGTTGCTTTCAGATATCCTGCCGCAGATACCGGCATTACTGGTTACGGAATACTTTAGGTGCAAGGCCCGTCTTTTTGCGGAAAAAACGTGCAAAATAATTAGGATAATCAAAGCCAAGGCTATAGGATATTTCACTAACAGATAAAGAGGTATTTCTTAATTTATCTTTGGCCATCCGGATTACAAAATCCTGAATATGATCAATAGGAGATTCCCCTGTGAAATGTTTGATCAGATCTCCAAAATAGTTCGGAGATAAATTAGCCTTTTGCGCAAAAAAGGCAACAGAAGGCAGCCCGGCTACCTCCTCACTTTTACTGAAATAGTTTTCCAGATTTTTATAAAAATCAGTTATCACCTTATGATAAATTTTACTCCTGGTATCAAACTGCCGGTCATAAAAAATCTGGGCATAGGATAATATCAATCCCACATAAGAGAGGATCACCTCCTTTGAATAAAATTCTTTTTGATACTCATCATACGCCTTCCGGTAAAGATCCCAAAGAATCGCTTCTTCTGCTCTGGTAAGAAAAAGGGCCTCATGATTATTATAATGCATAAAGCTATAATCCTTTGCATATTTCTTCAGGAGCTTACCACTCACCAATATGCAGTAACCGGCAACCGGCAGTGTAATATCCCAGTCCAGTGAATTGTGCGGACAGTCCACATACATATAGGAAGCATCAGACTGATCTTCCAACAAATCATAGGTAACGATCTTGTTATCAAAAGGTGGTTTGATGGCCAGCAAATAAAAATCTATCGTAATAGGCGCCGACTTCAGCAACATATCATCTCTTCCTTCGAAATTGGCGATATGCAAATCTTCATTTTTAATATCCCCGATGTTCAGATACTTCGTAAACTCATGTATGTTCAGTATGCGCTTTTCCATTTTATGAGAGGTCCGGTGTTATGCAAAATTAAAAGTTAAGCAGATAGCAGACGGATACATATCATCTGTAAACGGATACATTTTACTGATTTATCATGAATAATAAGGGTAACTAAAATTAACGGCTCCCCCTGCCCCAAAAAGAAAGAGGTTGTAAATCAAAGACTTACAACCTCTCAAGCAGTTATCTGTTAAAATTACAGGAATAGCTTATTTAATAGACTTAAACAGGCGGCTCCAGCGGATACTGCCCTTACCATAGCTCATCCAGATAAGCCAGGCCTTTCCTACCACATGATCTTCCGGTACAAATCCCCAGAAGCGGGAATCCAGGGAATTATCCCGGTTATCCCCCATCATCCAGTAATAATTCATCTTAAAGGTATAGCTGTCGGTAGGCTTGCCATTAATTACAAACTGCCCGTTTTTCTTTTCCAGGGTATTTTCTTCATACACCCGGATAATACGATCATAGATTGCAATATTGGCATCGTTCAGCTTCACGGTAGCTCCTTTTTTAGGAATGTACAGTGGTCCGAAATTGCTTTCTGTCCATTTGTAATTAGCAGTATCATGCGGAAACACATCCATGATGGCTTGTTCCGGATTTACATAAGGTTCTATGCTCTGGATCACCGGGAAAGATTTCAGGCTTTCCACATTGGCAGGTGTCAGATTGTATTTAAACCGCTCTCCATCAGATCCTTCCGGACTTGGGTTGATGTCCAGCTCTTCCAGACGGGAAGGATTCAATGGATCCCCATTGGTTTTTACCAGGTAATTCCGCTCACTTTCAGGTGGAATGGGGGCCTGTTTACCATTTACAAATACCACTCCGTTTACAATGGACAGGGTATCTCCGGATTCAGCCACACAGCGTTTAATATAGTTTTCCCGTTTATCTACCGGACGGGAAGTAACCTGAAACTGACTCCAAACAGCATCCCTGCCATAATTACGTACCAGTGCATAATAACTTTGCTCCTGATGTTCCAACGCTACGGTATCACCTTCGGGGAAGTTAAATACCACCACATCATTACGTTTCACTTCCGTAAAGCCGGGCAAACGCTTGTAAGGCCAGTGTACCGCTTCGGAATAGGCTTTACTGTATTGCGTTAATGGCATGGTATGATGTGTAAATGGAATGGCCAGCGGAGTATTAGGGATACGTGGCCCGTAACTGATTTTGCTCACAAACAGGAAATCATTTACCAGTAAGGTTTTTTCCATGGAAGGAGTTGGAATCGTATACGCCTCAAAGATAAAGGTCCGGATCAATGTAGCCGCGATAATGGCAAATATACCGGCATCCAGCCACTCACGTAAGACAGATTTCTTCTTCTTCGGTTGATTACCATCTTTATCCTTTTTCCAAAATGCCAGGTTCATTCAGTTATGTTTATTGATATTTTAAAAGAACAAATATAATATTATGTATTATGCTACCTAACTTTACGTAGCAAAAGTTTTCTTAAATCTGGCCACCAACGTTAAAATGGCTGCTTTTGTTGCGGTTGTATCCTGTATACCCGAACATTTTCACGATTAAAGATATTGAAAATTTTACGGATCAGCTGGCTGGCCATCTCCCATACTATTAATTGCCTTTCAGACAAAAAAGCCTGCTATGGCGCCTCCTTATCTTTATCTTGCAACACCTGCTGAAGTATCTTATTAATGGCTTCGGCACGGTTTAGTACCATAAAATGTCCACCATCGGGAATAATATGGGTAGGGGTAAGCAGTTTTATCGGGAAAGGAAAGTCCTTTGCACCGTGGATATGCACCAGATTTGGCGGCACCTCTTCATTCTCCCAATGTAATATTGTATTTACTGCCCAGCGCAGATAACCGTAGTCTTTCTTTTGCAGGTATTCGTTGACCAGCTCCAGCTCTTCCTCCGTTTCTATGTTCAGGAACCGTTTTACGATTAATGTCCGCCGGCTATATAGGATGCTGTCCGGCAGGTGGTGCAGCCCCAGTATTTTCACCCATTTGTAATAAGGCGGCTTTTCACGGGTATATTTAATGCTGGACAACAGGATGACCTGTGCTACCGGTATCAGCTTGGCTATTTCCAGGCTCATAACACCCCCAAAGGATACCCCCAGCAGCGTCACCGGCCCTTCCTGTATGCCTGCCGCCATGCGGCTGGCATAATCCCGTAATGGTTCATTCGGTATGGGAGCCAGCCATGGCAGGTAGTGCACCTGGTAATTGTCCGGGAACTTCAGGTTCCGGAAAATCCGTTCATCCGCCCCCAGGCCACTGATCAGGTACAAATGCCTGGTCATAAGCCTGCCGATTTTTGAATTTCACATTGCCCCATCATTAAGAACTTACTTTCTTTCTCTCCCGGTTAGGTACCACAAAGTCATCCACATCTTCCGGACTGATGGTTTTCCCCGACAGGATCACCAGCCTTTCTACCACGTTACGCAATTCCCGGATATTACCTGACCAGATATGGTCCTGCAATCCTTTGATGGCTTCCTTATCAATTCCTTTTTTGGCGATGCCATATTCGCTGCAAACGTTTTGCAGGAAATGATCTACCAGCAGGGGAATATCATCCCTTCGCTCATTGAGCGAAGGGACATGAATTAATATAACGCTTAAACGATGGTATAAGTCCAAACGGAAATTCTTATCTTCTACTTCCCGGAGCAGGTCTTTATTGGTAGCGGCTACTACCCTTACGTCTACACTTATTTCTTTATCGCCACCTACACGGGTAATTTTTCCTTCTTGCAATGCCCGCAATACTTTGGCCTGGGCACTAAGACTCATATCTCCTATTTCATCCAGGAAAAGTGTTCCTCCGTTTGCCTGCTCAAACTTGCCAATACGTTGTTTTACTGCGGAGGTAAACGAGCCTTTTTCATGTCCAAACAACTCACTTTCTATCAGTTCGCTGGGGATAGCCGCACAGTTAACTTCTATCATCGGCCCGCTTGAGCGGTTACTGTTTTCATGAATCCAGCGCGCTACCAGCTCTTTACCTACCCCGTTTTCACCGGTAATCAATACACGGGCATCTGTAGGTGCTACCTTTTCAATGGTATCTTTTATCTTCAGAATAGGGGTGGAAGCCCCGATCATTTCAGGAGTTTTATTCACCTTACGGCGTAATGTCCTGGTTTCTGTAACCAGGGTGGTTTTATCCATCGCATTGCGCAGGGTGATCAGCAAACGGTTTAAATCAGGTGGTTTGGAGATATAATCAAACGCTCCTTTTTTCACCGCATCTACGGCCGTATCTATGTTACCATGCCCCGATACCATTACAATAGGTACATCAGGGTTGGTTTCACGGGCTTTTTCCAGGAATTCCAGCCCGTCCATTTTAGGCATTTTTATATCGCACAATACTGCATCATAGTTCTTCTCTTTAAACATTTTAAACCCTTCCAGCCCGTCCGCGGCTTCATCTACCTTGTATCCCTCATAAGAAAGTATTTCCGATAATGTTTTCCGGATACTTTTTTCATCGTCAATTATTAAAATGTTGGCCATACTGGATTATAAATTTAGTGACGCTTACCATAATATATACGGTAACCAAACAGCGCCAAAATTAAGGAAAGTAAAATAATCGGAAGCGGATAGATTTATCCCATGACAATTTGTTAAAATACCGTTAAATGACCGCTGTAACATATTCCATTTTTCTGAAAATGGATCTTCTTTAAAACAGCAACATGCATCACCTGCTTTTACCACTGCTAAGTTATCCGCTGTTATTGTCTTCCGGCCTGCAATGCCAGCCTGCCCATACTCAAAAAGCGGGCACCGTTACTGCCACTGTTGCCACTCAGGCCGTTATTCCCGACAAGGTAAGCCAATTATCTCCTCCGGCAGGGTATACCCGCCTGGCCGCTTCTCCCGGTTCTTTTGCCGCCTGGCTAAGGAATATAACGCTTAAAAAGGATCCAACGGTATATCTCTACAATAAGCAACCCAAGCCCAATCAAACTGCCCAATATGCTGTGCTGGACATTCCTGTGGGCGACAAAGACCTGCAACAATGCGCTGATGCCGTTATCCGGCTAAGGGCTACATACCTGTACCAGCAAGGCCAGACGGCTGAAATTGCTTTCTCGGCTACAGATGGTACCCGGATAGATTACCCCAGTTGGCAGGAAGGTTATCGGTTTAAACTCCTAAACAACAAGCTGATAAAGGTAAAAAACGGTATTGCCGGGAATTCCAGTGCCAGCTTTGACCTGTACCTGCAAACAGTGTTTGCTTATGCCGGCACGTTATCCCTCAGCAGAGAGCTAAAGCCTGTCGCCCATATCCATAATATCGAGCCTGGCAACGTCTTCATAAAAGGCGGCTCCCCCGGCCACGCCGTGATCGTAATGGATGTGGCCACCAATGCAGCTGGCCAAAAAATGTTCCTCCTGGCGCAAAGTTATATGCCCGCACAGGATATCCATATTTTACAAAATCCGGTAGATAAGACCTTCTCCCCCTGGTATCCCGAAGATTTCGGACAAACGCTGCTTACACCGGAATGGCGCTTTGAGAAAGGGGAATTGATGAGTTGGTGAGCTGTTAGCCTTTAGCCATTGACGGGGAAATACCGGAATAAGAGCCAACAGCTAATAGCCAACAGCTAAAAGCTAAAAAAGAATATATCCCTTTTCCCTGCTATATCCACGCAGGCGTTGTACTTTTATTTTTCAAAAAGTGTGAATTTCGTCAAATAGTCTACTAATTTTGCATACTTAATGCGTACATTCAATATACAAAGAGCCGGTACCTGTAATTATATCCGCAAATGAAAAAATTACTTGAAGACTTAAAGCGGAGACACCAGTTAGCTGCAGCAAATGCTTTTCCCTCTACAGAAGCGGTAAATGATTTTGCCAGCAATCTTATTAATTGGTTATTTCCAGAACATACGGGTAGAGTAATTGCTGACCCTATTTTATTGGAGCAGTACGCCCATCAGTTGCAGGGACAGCTGGCACAGCTGCTGCAATCCATGCAACAGCACCTGCCTGCGGAGGCGATTCCGCTGAGCGAACAGTTTATGGCGCAGGTGCCTGCCATTTATGACAATCTGAATAAAGATGCGGAAGCTATTTTCCAGGGCGATCCTGCGGCTACCTGTCTTTATGAGATCATACGTGCCTACCCGGGCTTTTATGCCATTGCTTTCTATCGCATCGCACATGCGCTGCAGGAGCTGAACATACCCCTCCTCCCCCGGCTGATCACCGAGCAGGCGCATGCCCGCACCGGTATTGATATTCATCCGGGTGCGGTGATTGCGCCATACTTCTGCATAGACCATGGCAGCGGTATTGTGATCGGCGAAACCACCGTCATCGGTGCGCATGTGAAGCTATACCAGGGTGTTACCCTCGGGGCATTGAGTATTGATAAAAGTATGGCCCGGAGCAAGCGCCACCCTACTATTGAAGAGCATGTAGTGATTTATGCGGGTGCTACTATCCTGGGCGGAGATACCATTGTAGGGCATCATAGCGTAATTGGCGGCAATGTGTGGCTGATTAAAAGTACCGCTCCCTTCTCCCGGATTTATTACAAAGCCGATGGGAGCATGAACGTTATTGAAAATTCATATTAGACCATATAAAACACGTACGATAAGATGTCTTCTATTTTAGACCTGGTTGGAAATACCCCGATGGTGGCATTACAACATACTTCTGCAAATCCTCAGGTAACCATTTATGCCAAACTGGAAGGAACAAATCCCGGCGGCAGTGTAAAAGACCGCGCAGCATACGGTATGATCAAAGGCGCACTTGACAGGGGCGAAATAAAACCTGGTATTAAACTGATAGAAGCTACCAGCGGCAATACCGGCATTGCGCTGGCCATGATAGCCGGGCTTTTTGGTGTGGAAATTGAACTGGTGATGCCGGAGGATGCTACCCAGGAACGGGTACTTACCATGGAAGCTTATGGTGCTAAAGTAATCCTCACGCCTAAAGAAGGCTCTATGGAAGGCTCTATCGATTACGCTAATGCCCAGGTGGCCAAAGGCGGCTATCTGATGCTGAACCAGTTTGCCAACCCCGACAACTATAAAATGCACTACCGCACCACCGGCCCCGAAATCTGGCGGGACACCAACGGTACCGTTACCCACTTCGTGAGTGCGATGGGGACCACCGGTACCATCATGGGAGTATCCCGCTACCTGAAGGAACAAAATCCCGATGTCCAGATCGTTGGCTGCCAGCCTACGGATGGTTCCAGAATACCTGGTATCCGCAAATGGCCGGAAGCCTATCTCCCTAAAATTTTTGAAAAAGAACGTATAGACCTCACCATGGATATTTCTGAGGACGAAGCCCGGGCTATGACCCGCCGCCTGGCCAAAGAAGAAGGTATCTTCTGCGGTATGAGCAGCGGAGGCGCCGTAGCTGCTGCTGCCCGCCTGTCCAAAGAACTCTCCTCCGGGATACTGGTTTGCATCATCTGCGACCGCGGTGACAGGTATCTTTCGTCCGACTTATTTAGCTGAGCAAACTAAATACATAAAATGAAAAAGCTGGTCATACGATATGACCAGCTTTTTTTATTCCAGGGTAAGAAGTCTATAAAGATGGATAACATCTCTACATTGATGCGTAATAAACGATCCTACTTTTGGCAGAAATTGACTTTATACAATGCCAGAAGTAAAATTAATATTGGACCTGAAAAGTGTTGGGATCAATGATATCCCGTTAGTAGGTGGCAAAAATGCATCATTGGGAGAAATGATACAAAAGCTGAGTACATTAGGTATCCGCATTCCTGGTGGTTTTGTCATTACCATTGAAGCCTACAACCAATTTATAGCGCATAATCAACTGGATGAAAAAATCAGACACCTGATCAATGATATTGATCACGAACAGGTAGAATCACTGCGGCGTTGTGGGCTCTCCATCCGCCAGTTAATCCGAAACAGCCCTTTCCCAAAAGAGCTGAGCCAGCAGATCATCCAGGCTTATTACGATTTATCCAATAAATATGCACAGGAGTCAACAGATGTGGCCGTCCGGTCATCTGCAACAGCAGAAGACTTACCCAACGCATCCTTTGCCGGCCAACAGGAAACCTATTTGAATGTACGTGGTCCTGCTGCACTGATGGATGCTGTCAGAAACTGTTTCGCTTCTTTGTTTACCGACCGTGCCATCAGCTACCGGACTACCTTTGGTTTTGATCACTTCAAAGTAGGACTATCTGTATGTATTCAGAAAATGGTTAGAAGTGATCTCGGTAGTTCAGGGGTGGCCTTTTCACTGGACACCGAATCCGGATTTCAACATGTTGTGGTCATTAACGGGGCTTACGGATTGGGAGAAATGGTGGTGCAGGGAAGTGTATCGCCGGATGAATTTATCGTATTCAAGCCAACGCTTAAAAAAGGTTACGCCGCTATTCTGGAGAAAAAAATCGGCGCAAAGGATCAAATGATGGTCTATGGCGATAACCCTGATGAAAGAGTGAAAGTGATCCCGGTTGATAAAACTATGCAAAACCAATTTTGCCTGGATGAACAACAGATCCTCCAACTGGCAGCATGGGTTTGTATTATTGAAGAATATTACTCCGCGCTTCGCGGTCACTGGTGCCCGATGGATGTGGAATGGGCCATTGATGGGTTAAGTCAGCAGCTTTTTATTCTACAGGCTCGGCCTGAAACCATCCATTCAAGAAAAGATAATCACATACTGGCTGAATATAAACTTAGCGATGCTGCCGGATCACAAAAACCGATACTAAAAGGAATTGCGGTAGGTAATAAGATCGGATCAGGGCCCGTCAATATCATGTATTCATTGGACAAAAGGATAGGTGAACATTTTGAATTTAAAAAGGGCAGTGTCCTCGTAACTGATATGACCGATCCTGACTGGGAGCCTGTCATGAAGCAGGCATCCGCTATTATCACCAACAAAGGAGGCCGTACCTGTCATGCTGCTATTGTTGCGCGGGAACTGGGTGTACCGGCTATTGTAGGATGCGGCAATGCTACAGAAGTATTATCTGATAATATGGAAGTAACTGTTTCCTGTGCAGGTGGTGAGGAGGGAGCGGTTTATAAAGGTAAACTTGATTTCCATTTGATCGAAACGAATATCAACAATATACCTGCGGTCAACACCACCATTCTGTTTAATGTAGCTGCTCCGTCGCAGGCTTTCCATATTGCTAATTTACCTGGTAAGGGGGTTGGTTTGGCAAGGGAAGAGTTTATCATCAACAATTACATTCAGGCTCATCCGCTTGCACTGCTGCGCCATACAACGCTTGGAGATGAGGCGCTATCGGCAAAAATCAACCAGTTGATCAAAGGTTTTGATAACGGCGAAACGTTCTTTATTGAGAAATTATCTTACGGGATTGGAAAAATCGCGGCTGCCTTCTACCCTGCTCCCGTCATTGTAAGATTCAGCGATTTCAAAACCAATGAATACTACAATCTGCTCGGAGGAAAATATTTCGAACCCAAAGAAGAGAACCCCATGCTGGGCTGGCGGGGCGCTTCCCGGTATTACTCCGAAAGCTACAAAGAAGCCTTCGGCATGGAATGTAAAGCGGTAAAAAAAGTCCGGGAGCAAATGGGGCTGTCTAATGTAATCGTCATGATCCCATTTTGCAGAACCATTGAGGAACTATTTGCTGTCTACCGCGTAATGGAGGAATATGGTCTGAAAAGGGGATCAAACGGGATGCAGGTATATTTAATGGCGGAAATTCCGTCCAATATTATATTGGCGCACGAATTCGCAAAGCACATTGATGGCTTTTCCATTGGTTCCAATGACCTCACCCAACTTGTACTGGGCCTGGATCGCGACTCTTCATTAGTGGCCAGCATTTACAACGAAAGGAATCTGGCAGTAAAGGAAATGATCATACGTCTTATTGAAGCGGCAAAAAAAGCAAACATAAAGGTGGGGATTTGCGGACAGGGGCCTTCAGATTTTCCGGACTTTGCACAGTTCCTGGTTGAACAAGGCATAGATTCACTTTCCATAACGCCTGATTCATTTCTTAAAACAAACGAAGCAATCTATAAAATTGAGCGCGACAGCAGAAAACAGTCTGCAGCTGCCAACATAAAATAATCGTCAGCACAATAACAATATTATATGATTACTACAACCCAGGCACAACAATACGATATTGTTGTGCCACATTGTTGCCTGCTCGGTGAAGGTCCTGTCTGGGATGAGCAAACCGGAAGCATTTGCTGGATCGATTTACTGAATGGTCGTATCCATGAATATACACACGCTGCCAACCTCTTTCGCACATTACCTGTGAATGACCTGATAGGTGCAGTGGCTTTATGTGAAAATGGCGATTTTATTGCCGGTCTGAAAGAAGGACTTATGATAGTCAACAGAAACAATGGCACAACCAGGCTCCTGCAACACCCGGAAGCCCACCTGCCGCAAAACCGGTATAATGATGGTAAATGTGACCCCATGGGCCGGTTCTGGATTGGTAGCACCTCTTTGAATAATACTGTGAAAGCTGGGAACCTGTACACGTTAAACAATGACCTTACCTGCGCAATTGCCATCAAAGGAGTTACAATGTCCAACGGAATGGCCTGGAGCCCGGACAACAAAACCTTCTACTATATAGATACCCCCACTTTTGAGGTAGCGGCTTTTGATTATGATATTGAAACGGGTCAGATAAGTAATAAAAGAATTGCCTTTACCATTCCCCGGACAGAAGGCCTGCCTGACGGTATGACCATAGATAGTGAAGGTATGCTGTGGATTGCACATTGGGATGGCTGGCAGGTAGCACGCTGGAACCCTGATTCGGGAAGGAAACTATTCAGTTTCCGGCTTCCGGCTGCATTTATCACTTCGTGTACATTTGGGGGTGATGAACTGCAGGATCTATACATTACTTCTGCATGTGCAGGTCTAAGTGAAAAGCAACACGAAGAACAACCCCTTGCAGGATCACTCTTCGTTATCAGGAATTGTGGATTCAAAGGAATGAAACCCGCCATATTCCGGTATCCATAAAAAGAATGGGAAGCTAATTAATGCATCATCCAGCCACCGTCTGCATTTAAAGTCTGGCCGGTAACAAAATCACTGTCGGCTGAAGCCAGAAATACAAATACTCCCACCACATCATCCGTGAGCTGCCGCCGGGGGATAGCCTGTACCTTCAGCAACATAGCTGTGGCCCGTTCCTGCGCTGCTGCAGAACCTACCTTTTCCAGCTCGGTTTCTGTCAACACTGCACCTGGGGTAATACAGTTCACCGTAATATTATCAGGGCCTACTTCACGTGCCAATGCACGTGTAAAGCCAATAATAGCACCTTTGGATGCCACATAGTGTACGTAGTTGCCTGTTCCACTCCAAAAGGTAACAGACGATACATTAATGATCTTCCCGTACTGCTGCTGTTTCATATGTGGATAAACAGCCCTGGCACATACAAATTGCGACCTTACATTGTTGCTCATTACCCTATCCCAATCAACAACAGATATTTCATGCCATGCCTGCCGGGGATCAATGGCGGCGTTGTTCACCAGAATATCTATTGTACCGAAGTACTGCAACGTTTGTGCAACCATGTCAGCTACAGCGGCTTCATCTGATACATCGGCGGCAATAGCGATAGCCGTCCCGCCTTGTGCTGTTATCAGGTTTACCACTTCTGCGGCAAGTGCAGGATGTGCAAGATGGTTCACCACCACCTTTGCCCCTTCAGCGGCAAAGCGCAGTGCCACCGCTCTGCCGATGGACTGCGCTGCGCCGGTTATAATAGCTACTTTATCTTTCAGTCGCATATATTTCGTTTGCTCATCTTAAAGTTCTGATAATTATTCCAATGAGGCCTGGCCTGTTTTATGCTGATGATGATCCCGCCAGAATTCGCTGATCTTCTCCAGGCTCAAACCTTTTGTTTCGGGAACCATCTTCCAGGAAAACACGGCACAAGCCACACATATGGTGGCAAAGATCCAGTAAACCCCGGCGGCACTGTTGAATGTGGCGGCAAACCAGTTTGTCAGCATCGGGAATACCTGTGCGGTAACAAACGAAGCGGCATAAAGAAAAAAGCATACCACCGCCAGCGCTTTGCTACGGATGCGATTGGGAAATATCTCCGATACAATGATCCAGCTAAGCGGGGCCAGCCCCAGGGTAAAGGAACCCGTACCAATCAACATGGGCACCAGGGTAAACATCGGCGGCCAGTGCAGTTGTAGGTTGATCGCCATAATCACATGCCCCAGCGCCATCAGCAATACGCTGGTGATCAGCAGTCCACGACGGCTGAAACGTTTGATCAACCCAAATGCAAGAATGGTAGTCAGGAGTATCAGCAGATAAATAGGAATAGAGCTGAGTATGGCATTGGACCCTACGCGGATGCCCGCCTCAGCCAGTATACTGGGGGCATACAACAGCATCATGTTCACACCGTTCACCTGTGAAAAAATCATAATCACGACGCCGATAAACAGGGCTGTTCTGATACCGGGCTGGAATAATTCCGAGAATACACCGGTTTCCTGTTGCAGCTCTTTCTCAATTTCCTTCAGTTCCTGTTCACTTTGTTCCTTGCCGTTGATACGGGTAAGTACTTTCAGGGCTTCGTCCACCCGATTGCGGGCAGCCAGCCAGCGCGGGCTTTCAGGGATCAGTAATAGCCCGGCTATCAGTAACGCCACAGGAACAGCCTGCGCGGCAAACATCCATCTCCATCCCCATCCTTCAAATGAGAAGAAATAACTGGTGATCACGGCCAGATTAATTCCGATCACGTTGGATAGCTGATTCACATTTACCAGCACACCCCGCAGATGCGGAGGGGAAAGCTCTGCAATATAAATCGGTGATGACATCATCGCCAAACCAATACCAACACCACCCAGGAAGCGCCATACGGCAAAGTCCCATATACCAGCTGCAGCAGCGGTGCCTATTGTAGAGATCATAAAGAAAAATGCGGCAAGCATCATGGTTTTTCTCCGGCCCAGCCGTTCGGTAAACCACATGCCGCAAAGCGGGCCGGATACAGCGCCCAGTATAGCGCTACTTACGGCAAACCCCTGCATGGCGGCCGACAAGTGAAAATCTTCCACCAGAAATGGCAATGCGCCTGCAATCACCACCAGATCAAATCCAAACAGGAAGCCGCCGATAGAAGCCACCAGCACAATTGCATAAATATAAAACCTGCCCGTACGCGGCACCGGTGGACCCTGCCTGCTATCATCCTGCCGTACTGTATTGACCATTATGTTGCCGTGTGACATCCGTAATACTAATTGATATCAATAAATATTATTTTACCTGGAAGCGGTTTGACTGCTGATGCAGCGTTTATTTTCCGCCCATTTCCGTTACCGCCTGCTTCATGGCTGCAATCAACCGGGGGGTGTACGATTCCATCCTGGCCAGTCCGTTCTTCACCCTGTCAAAGGCAGTGGCGCCTTCTTCACTGGTAAACTTGTGCGTGTCCAATGTGGCATTGATCGTTGCTGAATTCAGCTTGCGCAGGGTCGTTTCCATCTGCGGCCAGTACCAGGAATTGCTGTAGCCATGCTGTTGCTGCCACGCGGATGCCGCTGTTACAAAAGCAGCAAGTGCTTTCTTTTTAAGTGCCACACTTTTATTACCATCTACGCTTACACGCAATTCATGCATGGCGGCAGCCATATTAAGCTGTAATACCAAGTCACGTACAAATCCGGCCGGATTACCGAAGAGTAAGCCTTTCAATGGGCCTCCCTGCAAGGCACTGTTGGGTAGAGCCGATAATTGTTTCGCTGCTTTATGCATACGCGCTGCGTCTTCTCCCTGCAATGCCTCCCAACCTTCTACGATACGGGGGCCTGCGCCTGGTATCAGATCATTGGCAAAGGCAATGTAATCCGCTTTCTCTACGCTTTTCCCCTGCGCTCCCCGGGCAAATGCAAAGGTGTTTGGCAACTGTACTACATGCGTTTGTGCATTGCCCAGCACTCCACGGACACCGCCTCTGCGCCCTCCACCGGAAGCACGGTCCCCTCCGTAAATAGTGAGCGGAAACGATGGTTCCCCTTCAATAGCACCATAAGGAAAAGCCAGCACCTTATTGCCCATATTTATAGGATCTGCAAAATCATCTTCAAATCCGCTATTAGCCACGCCCCACGGTTCATAATGTTGTTTTGCCAGCAATTCCATGGCTTCTCTGGGTTCCTGTGGCCCTTTCTTGTCCAATTCACCGGTTTCATAAAAATGGGCGTATGACTCCCAGCCAAAATGTGCCCAATAATTAATTTCAATACCAGGACGTAAATGGTCCAGCATACGCCGGTGGGCACCAAGTATATATACAAACTCCATGTTGGTGGAATGTGGATATCCACCGGGATCACTATCAATTACAAAGAGCCCGTCTGCCTTAGCCAGCGGTTTAAAAAGCCGCTCGCGCCAGGCCATCAGCTTACCAAAGGCCACCGGATCTCCCGGATCTACCCGGTCATCGGTGTGGAAAAACGGACGGTCCTCAAAGGTATATTTACGGGCCTCTTCACTCCTGGGGGATACATTGGGACAAAACACGATAGACACACGCATTTTAAAGTCCTCATGTGCCATGTCTATCACCTTGGCAATCTTCGCAAGATTAGCTTCATCACTGGGCGTAAGCGGATCCGGCATTGTTTCCAGCATAGGCCAGATCAGGATATAATTATACCCCAGCTGGCGGATACCATCCAGATAACCTCTCCAATCGTCCAGTGTCCAGGTGCGTACGGCATACGGGTGCTTATAGGACCAATGCTGATGCATATACATGCCTAATATCTTTTCTCCTGCAGGAGCCTGTTGTGCGGCAGTTTGGGCAACTGCGCCGTTCATGGCAAAAAACGCACAGCAAGCGATAAATATCTTTATTGCTTTTTTCATAACGTTCAATATAAATTAAAATGAAACTAGCGTTAACGTGCATACGCTAACAGAAGGTCACATAAAAATAGGCATAGCCAGTGAATAAAAATGTTCTGTAATTAACCGGAATTGTAAGACTGTTAACCATCTACAGCTTAAAGACTAGCAGAGTTCAGCACTTTTGGCAATGCTGCATTTATACTGGTAGGGACTTTGGCCGATGTGCTCCCTGAATACCTTGCAAAAGTGTGAATTTGAATTGTATCCACACATGCTGGCAATATCGGAAATCGGCTTATCCACTTCTATCAATAATTTACAGGCATGTGCCATACGTTGCTCCACCAGGTATTGCAGGAATGTTTTCTTTACCTTGTTTTTGAAAAAACGGCAAAAGGAAGGCACAGTCATACAGGCTACTTCCGCTACCTGTTCCAGCGTAATCTGCTCATGAAGATTATCCTTAATAAAGTTAATCACCTCCAATAACCGGTCAGAATGTGTTACCGGCTCTTCTATGTCTTTGCTGATGATCAGGTTCTTTTCTGATGAAACAGAAATGATGTTCATGATTTGCAACAGGTCCATCGCTTTTTCAAACCCTTTTTTGGAAGAAAGTGTAATGAGTTTTTCGGCGATGATATTCCTGGTTTCTCCATAAATATTGATGCCTTTAGAGGCCTGTTGTATCATATCCCTGATCCCGTCAAATTCGTTCACAAAGTCGAACATCTGCTGGAATATTTTTGGATTGATGTACACGGTAATCACCTTTGACCGCAGACTGGACCCTTCTTCATAAAATACAGGATCACTCAGCCAGATGTGTGGCACATTGGAACCGATAAACACCATGTCGCCCGGCTCAAACTGGGCTACTTCATTCCCAATGATCCTTTTGCCAAAGCCTTCCAGTATAAAGGTGAGCTGCAGCTCCGGGTGCTTATGGAATGATGCCTGTGCATTATTAAGGGACGACAGATAAGGTTGATCCCTGAAATCCAGGAACAAAGAATTGTTGATATACGGAGTGATTTCGGTTTGTAGCAGCCTCATATCCAAAAAGATAAAAGAATTATAACGTGGTATACACTTAAATATAACAATTTCTTTGGTTTGTTCCGCCATTCGCTGCAATAATTTACTGCGGGGATACTGCAGCGCTACATACCGGACATCACTTCTGTAGCGGTTGCAATGGCATGCTCAATATCTGCTGTTGTATGAGCAGCGCTGATGTACCACAATCCCCTGCCGATGATCCTTATTTTTCTGTCGTGCATACCTGCAATGAACTTTCCCAATCTGGTTTTATCGTAAGTAAACGTATCCCGGTAATCTTTTACTTGCTCCAATCCGGTGAAGCCGGTATTAAACATGGGCCCCGGTCCCTGCACCAGCAGTGGCAGGTGATAGCGGGCCGCTGCTTCACGCAGCCCCTGCATCAGCTTGTTGCCCAGCGCAAACATCCGATCATAGGGATTTTCCTGCTCCAGTACTTCAATAGTAGCCAATGCTGCGGCAATGGTGGCATTGCTTGAGTTCATGGTACCTGCATGGATCACCTGTGCATTTTCGATCAGGTGCATCCATTCTTTTTTCCCGGCGATCACACTAATCGGATAGCCGCTTCCCATTGCCTTTGCAAAGATGGACAGGTCCGGCGTAATCCCGAAGTACTGTTGTGCTCCTCCGATAGACAGCCTGAATCCGGTAATCACTTCATCAAAAATCAATGCAATACCGTATTGGTCACACAACGCACGTACCCCTTCCAGGAAACCCGCCTGCGGCATAATGCAGCTGCTGTTGCACATGACCGGTTCTGTGATGATACCGGCAATTTCGTGATGGTGCTGTGCCAGCGTCTTTTCAAGCAAGGCCAGATCATTCCAGGGCAGGATCATGAATTCATTCCTGGACTGATCAGGTAGCCCGGCAGTCCACGGATGTGCCACCGGCGCTTCCCTGGCGCCCAGTGCTGCCACGTCGGGCGCAGAAATACCCCAGGCTACATTATCGAGCCAACCGTGGTAATGTCCTTCAAAGCGCAGGAACTTTTGTTTGCCTGTTTTAGCCCTGGCTACCCTGAATGCGGTTTGTACTGCTTCAGAGCCATCCAGACAAAATCGCATGAGTGCTGCCGAAGGGATCAGCGCGGCCAGCTTCTCGGCCAGCTCAATCTCTTTGATGTGCTGCCCCGCAAAGAGCTGCCCTGTTTCCGAATAATCACTTACCGATTTTAATACATGGGGATGCGAATGACCGAGGATCAATGGTCCCTGACTCAAAGTAAAATCCAGGTACTCATTGCCATCTACATCATAAATGCGGCTCCCTTTTCCATGCGTATAAAAAATAGCATGTGGATGGTTGTATTTCCTGAACTCTGAAGAAACTCCGCCTGCCAGTACTTTCTTCGCCCTTTCCAGTAATTGTGCCGATTGTGTATAATTGATGCGCTCCATTCATGAACAAGTTTAATAGTATATAGGAAGCCACCCCGCGAAGGATTTCCCGCTTCCCTGCAATACTGCCTTCCCTAAAGTTCCGCAGAATAGCCGTAAGAAAATGCGGGCTTCTTATCAAAAATTGTAACACATTTAACCCTGGGCGGATAAAATGTGAATTTATACAAAAGAAACGTGGATGATATATTTTGCCAGCTGGTCGTCAATCAACAGCTCCTTTCCTGTCACTCGCCAGGGCGCTTTAACTGGTTGGTTAAACCCGTCACTCACCGCAATACCGGCAATTTTTTGTGCAAAAGTGATACGGGTAGGCATGGTTACTGCCAGCTGCAAGTCCTTGGTACGCAGCAAACTATTGTTTCCCCCTGTTGATAGAATAACGCGTCCTTCCTGTACTTTGCAGAGCAATGCACCGTTGATCCTCAACTCCCCCTCTCCTTCCATTAAGGTAATGCCATCAGTAGTTACCTGTACCAGGCCAAAATCACGCAATGCCAGCCCGGCAGTATTATTGTGATACTGTAATGAAACAGCATGTACTTTGCCAGGAGCCGGATTGGGTTCACTGGTACTCCCCGCCTCTTTTGCAGCAAGGGTAAACAGTATACCATTCTTTGTGCGGCGTGTCAGCAGGTTTACCGCATCTCCGTTGCTCACCGGGATCTTTTCAAGTGCCGTACAATTGCGCCAGGCGTCCGGCCCTTCATATACCGCCACTCCTTTTGCTTTCAATGTATTGAACGCCGCCTTGTTGGTCAGGGGGTGCGGACAAATCACGGCTTTTGTACCTGCCGGCAGTGCTTCCAGTGCGGACTCCTGCCATACGCCAAACAGTGCTTTTGCCGCCCACAGTGCGGCCAGCGTTTGTTTTACCGGTTCCATTGCAGCTAGTTGTCCTGCCGGTACAATAATGTACACTTTTTCAGGAGCAGCTACCCGTTGCAATCCTTTACCCATCAATCCCAGGCGCCCCAAGGCTATTGCTGCAGGTGCCGGGAAAGGGGTACCATGACAAATAGATCCATAGCCTGTACCGCTGGGTGTGGGACATAGTCCTACCCCACGCTCCATCCAGGTCTTATCCAGTTCCAGGTATGGCGTAAACCAGCGTGGGTCAGGTGTCTGCTGGGAGGCCTCTCTTAATGGCAATGGCCAGTAACAGGATTCGCGTGACAGCCAGCTCACGCCCCATTCGTAAGACATGGCAGCTGCTGCGCCACCAGCCAATGCATAATGCACGCTGGCATCATAGTAAGATAGATTGTTCCATTTGCCGTTACCAAATTCTTCAATGATCATCGGGCGGTTGGAGCCAAGCGGATCAAAATACTGTGCCGTCAGCCCTGCCTGCACCGGTGGCAGATAGTTGTGCCAGGGCAGGATCGATGCCTCTTCATTGGCGAGATAAGTATCTCCTCCATCCATAGTAGAGAACATGTAGCCGGGCATCACCGGCTGCCGGCCACCTGCATCCCGGATAACAGCGGTCATCTCATTGGCCCAGCGCCGGAACAACAATGAATCGCGTACCGTGCCCTTTGCAGCAGGGATATCCTGCCAATTGCGTACGGCAGCATCCATCTGCGTGTCGTCCGGGTCTTTAAGATATACCTCATTCGCAAGGTTGTAAATAACATTGCCGGCATTTTTCCACCTCACTGCCAGCGTACGTACAAACGCACGTTGGAGCTCCAGGTTACGCAGTGAAAAACTGACGATGTTAAAATCCCGCTGCTCCCGGTAATTAAACAACACCTGTTCTCCATCGGGCTTTTCAAAACCCATCTGACGGGCCCATTGTGTAAAAATACAGATATCCAGCACAACCCCATTCGCTGCTGCCAGCCGTATGGCGGCATCCATGGCCCTTAACACCGGTTCATCCAGTACGGGATCTACCCATACCCGCACGATACGATAACCTGCACGGCGGATAGCGGAAAAGTCTTCCGCTGCTTTCAACGGATGAAAATCGCGCCATGCCCATTCCCACCACGAGGTAGAGGGATAATAATGTGTGCCTGCCCAAAAGCCTTCTTCTCCATCCAGCACAATACTGGGGCCTTTTACAGCCAGTATAGGTGGCGTTTGCAGCGATGCCTCCTGGACCATGAATCCCATATAGCGCTTGTCCACCACCACAGGTTCTCCTTCAAGGGCAAGCAAGGTAGCCTTTTCTACGTCCTGCAGGATCTCCAGCTGTATTGTCCACAGGCCTGGTATTGATGCCGGACGGAAATCGCATAGTGCCTCTGTATCACTACCGGCAGCTGCTACACGCCGTGTGGTCAGCAAGGGTGTAAACGCAGTAGCACCAGGGGCTTTCACAGTATAACGCATGGTAGCCGCCACCGCCTGGTTACAATGGTTTTGCAGGCGGGTACGTACCTGCACCCGCTCACCAGTGTTGTAAGCTGCATAATTGGAGTGATTGGCATACACCTGTAGCCCGCCCTTCCAGCGGGCATCCACCTGTTGCAATAAGCGCAACCATCCATTTGTTTCCAACGCCGCCTCCGGCTTGCTGAACAGAAAGAACCAACAGTCGCTCCCCATGAAACGCCCTTCCGCCAATGAAGGTGCATAATAACTCATCAGCAAACCAGGATAACCCGCCAGGTTACCAAAGCGGTCGCGCGCTTCGAGCACCGGCAGGAAATCGGCCCGCACTTCCTCGTCGATGTTATGATTGGGCATCTCTTTGGGTGGGGCGATGTAAGCTGAAAAAACCACGGCCGGATTAAACTCTATATCCGGCAAAACCATAGGGGCCTTGTCTGCAACATTTACCGTCATAGCTGTTGCTGAGGGACGAAATGCCCCCACGGATAATGCTGCCGGAATACCTTCCGGCGATCCGATCCAGATCATACCATCTCCCCCAGCCAGCTTTCCGAGCAGTTCCGTTTCATTCAACTTGTGACGCGGAAGTGGCAGGATATGTGACGGCAGTTTGCCATTCAAAATATCCAGCAGGGCACTGTCGGCTACCAGATGCAGAACATTACGCCGTGCGCTGCCTGCAACTGCCGCTGCCGCTGCCAGCACGCTTGCTGTTGTATCATCGGGCTTAGCCGCTTCCGTTATATCTTCAGCGATAGCCCGCCGCTTCCCCGTTGCATGACTCCATCCTGCCAACGGCGCTATCACACTGGCCGATCCAATGGCAAGTGCTTTCAGTGATGCTCGTCTATTCATAAAAGATCGCTTAGTGTACAATTCAGCTTCCCGGCGCATGGCCATTTTCCGCTGCTTCTAACAGTCCTTTCAGGTATCCCAATGCAAAGAGACGACCTACTTCTCCATATCCCGGTTCACGGTTATTCTCCCCTTCCATTGTGGGCACGTGATCAATACGCACCGGCCCGTCAAAGCCTACCGTTTTATAAGCCTTCACGGCGGCAAACATATCTGTTTGCCCATCATCATGAAAGGTCTCAGAAAATTCATCTGCCTTACCGCGTATATCTCGGAAGTGTACAAAAAATATTTTGCCGGCTTTGCCGAGTTCCAATATGGTAGCCGGTATATCCGTTCCTGCTGCCGCCAGGCTTCCCTGACAGAACGTAACGCCACTGTTTGCGCTGGGTACCAGGTTAATGGCCCGGTTCAAAGCAGCTGCACTGGTGATAATACGGGAGATACCCTGTATCGGCGATACAGGCGGATCGTCCGGATGCAACGCCAGCTTCACATTCGCTTTTTCTGCTACGGGTATTACCCGCTCCAGGAAATATTTCAGATTATCCCACAGCCGCTCTTCAGACACAATGCCTGCGGGTGTCAATGGCGCATCTTTCATCAAAGCATGATTATAGCTGGTTACCAGTGCACCACCACGGGTGGGTGTTGACACCGATGTGCGCAACCAGTTAAAACCTGCCATAAAGTTGTAACACAGTACGGGTATATCCAATGCGCCCATGTTACGGATGAGCTGCTGGCATTGGGCAATATCCTCATCACGCCCTTCTATACCCAGCTTCATCCGGTGCATCTGTGCATCCAGACCCGGTTCTATCACTTCCAGTTTAAAACCGAAATCATCAAAACGCTGCTTCATATGCAGCAAGTCCATGTATTCCCAGGAGGGGGTTCCATCCGGACGAACAGGTAGGCGGGCTACCGCATGTGTTACGCCTGCCTGTTTGGCCAGCCTCCAGAGCCGATCGGGGTACTGTGACAACACTTCAGCTATTTTCATTCGTTAACTATTTTACTTTTTTCTGATTAACTAATCTTTAATTCGCCTACCGGCGGGGGCATAGCAGCCTATAGCTGCATTTCAAACGGGAATAACGGCCGGCGCCGGTGCCGGTAAGAAAACTGGGTCATATCTGCCTGCGTTACCCCTGGTGTGTTCACCTGCAGGATCGTAGGACAAACAGGGCCATACGCTGCTACTGGCGCGTTTACGCCTTTGGCCACCACCACTTCATAATCCTGCGGATGAATGCCAAATGCTGTGAGCTGCTGCAAACTAAAAGGCGGTACACGCAATGACATCAGCATCACCGTATTTCCACCAGCAGTCTGTACAACAGCTACCTGCCCCATATCAAAATTCACCTGTCCGCCATGGCGGGGGTTACTTTCTGTAAAATGGCCGTCTGCTGTAAACAACAGCCGTACCTGACTGTCATAAGCAATAGTATTGGTGGTATATCCGCCTTCCTTATTACCCAGTGGCAACAGAAAGGTAGCTCCTATATCATGCGTCATCGCTGCTGCCACCGCCACAGGGTCATAGATGCAAATAAAACAACGGGAAAGGCCATACGCTTCTATCGAATGCAGCAGGTACGAGCTGTTGCCGGGAGCACCACCGCCAATATTATCTCCCATATCCAGCATCAGCACCGGTTTTTTCCATGTGGGCAACTGCGGCAATAAACCTGCAACAGCCTGCCTGGCAGCTACAAAATCAGTTCGGTCATCTATCAGCATGTATTTCAGTGCCTCTCCAACCGACTTCCCCTGCTGTGGCATATTATCAGTCACTACTATAAAAGCACTCCCCATTTCAGGAACATCTGCATAGGGAAAACCCAATAACACGCTTACAGATAACACACCAGGCTGTGCGCCTGCTTCCTTTGCCTGTGCATATAAGCTAAGGCAAGGCTCTGCCGATGTCAATTGCTGTTCTATGCTGATAGCTACCGGTGTTTGTACCAGGTGCTGCAATGGTCTTATTTCGCCTTTCAGCGTCTGTACCAGTAATGAAGCCGCTTTCCGGCCGGTTTCCCGCTGATCCACATGCGGGTTGGTACTATAGGCCACCAGCGCATCCGTAGCCTGCGTCATTGCCATACTTACATTGGCGTGGGGATCCAGTGTACCCATTACCGGGATATCCGGGCCCAGGCGCTGCCGGAGCAATGACAGCCAATGCCCGTCCATATCCAGGTGCTGCTCAGTAACACCCGCGCCATGAGGTACAACAAGACAACCATCCACCGGCAATACCGTATCGAGCAACCGCATCATCTCTTCCAGCAATACTTCGTAAGCAGCGGCACTTACAATGCCACCGGGCGTGGCTTCTGCAAACATCACCGGTACTGCTGTAATGTTGTGCGCTTCCAGTATTTCCAGCATCCCGCCTATCTCATGATAGGCATCCCTGTATTCTTTTATTATTGCTGCTCCGCTTAGCCAGTGACTGTTGCTGAAATCATCCAAGGTAGTAGGCTGCGCAATGAAAGTATTAGACTCATGATAAATGCCCAGTATAGCCACGCGGTACTGCCTGCCATCTATGCTCATAAACAATGCTTTTTTATTGAGGGTAGCCTGGATTCTGTGGCTTCAGATTAGGATTATTCTGCATTTCCAGTCTGGGCAGGGGAAACAGCAAGTGCTTGGCCTGCAAAGGCTGATTGGAATTTTTATTGATATGCCCTACAAAATCATCAAATCCATCTGTTGTTTCATTATACACCTTCGTAAGCCTTACCATATCAAACCAGGTGATGCCTTCATAACAGAGCTCGTGCCAACGTTCCTTCCATACGGCCTCCCGGAAAGTTTGCTGCGTAAAAGTGCCTATTGCAGGCGTTGTCAGCTGTGCCCTGTCGCGGATCCGCTTCAGCGCATCATAGGCCGCCTGATTAATTGCCCCACTCTCATTCTGTGCTTCTGCATACATCAGTAATACTTCGGCATAACGGATCTGCATCAGGTTAAGATCATTTTGTCCGGTACCCGGTATCCCTGCTGTGCCAAATGCTGTTGTGTTAAAGTATTTGAAAATATAGGGTGCTCCCAGCTCAAACAGTGCACCACTGCCGTTCATATAGTAGCTGGTGTAAAAGAACCCTTCCCGGTTTTTAACACGCAGATCGCCTGCTTCGTAGGTATTGTAAAATGACCGGGTGGGGACAGTAGTGCCGGTCCATCCGCCAAAAACCGTTACCGGTTTGTTATTGGGCAGCAAATGTAACATTGGGTTGGCCTCTACATCAGCCAGGTATTGGATACTGAAGAGCAGTTCTGTCTTATTCTCCTGCGCCACACTGTGCAGGTCGCCATACGTAGGGAAAAGGTTGATCTGCCCTGGACTCGCATTTGCGTAATCAATGATTTCCTTTGACTTATCTGCTGCCAGTTTATAATAGGCAGCTCCTTTCTTCAGCGGTTGTCCGGCCATAGTAAGATACACCCTTGCCAGCTCTGCTTTTACTGCTGCAAGCGGCACCCGGCCCGATACATCCATCCAGGAAAGTCCCGCTGCCTCCGCTGTTATGAGGTCATCCACAATCACTTTATAAATTTCTTCCTGTCCTGTTCTGGACGGCATAAAATCTTCGGAAGAAGCTGTTTGCGGCTTGGTGATGAGCGGAATATCCCCCCACAAACGCACCGCATAAAAGTAAGCCCAGGCACGCAGGAAGTGCGCTTCTCCCAATATCCTTTTCTTCTGTACTTCATCCATAGGATTAATACCCGGTACTTTTTCAATTACCTGGTTAGCCTGCGCAATCACACGGTACAGGCCATTCCACCATTGCACTACATGCAGGTTGTTGCCATCGTACGATAAGGCGTACAGGTTATTCAGATTGGTATTTTCTGATGCCTCCGATGTGGAAGTGCCGGTCACAGCTTCCAGCATTTGCCAGTTGCCGGAAAATATAGCAGCAGCATTGCCGATAAAACGCGTTTCTGCATATACCGATGCTATTGCCGCTTCGGCATGTTCGGGAATCGTATAAAAACTTTCGGATGTAAGACTGGACGGATTATTCTCTTCCAGGAATTTACTGCATCCTGTCCCCAGCAATAGGGCACCCGCCAACAACCATTTACCTGTTATGTTCAGCTTCATTAGAAACAGCTTTAAAATTAAAGAATGTAATTACAGGGCCACCTGAATACCCAGCATGAATGTGGTGGATTTGGGATAGGCATGATACATCATGCCTTGCGAAAACACTTTGGTATTCTCCCCTCCGATCAATCCTATTGTTTCGGGATCCCCGTTCACGTCTTTACTGGTGAGGAGGAAAAAATTCTGTACTGATCCATACAGGCGAAGCCGGTTGAAATGTATTTTTTTCAACGTAGCGGCAGGGAAACTATAACCCAGCAACAGATTCCTTCCCCGAAGGAATGACCCGTCTTTCAGCCAATGTGTATCTTCATTGATCACATAACCCGCCCTCGTATCCCTGATCTCGGGGATCATGGTATTTTGATTGTCGGGCCGCCAGGCATTCAATACCGTTTTGTAACTATTAGCCAGCGCTACACGGTCCTCGCTGGAACCTGTGCTCAATTCAAACACATCATTGCCATAAGAATATTGCAATTCCACGGTAAGATCGAACTGTTTGTAGCGGAAGCTGTTGGTAAATGCTCCCCACGCTTTGGGGCTGCCATTGCCGATGATCATGCGGTCGGCATCATTGATCGTATAATCCCCGTTTACATCTTTGTATTTGATGTCGCCCGGAAGTATGGGCAGGCCGCCCCGGTAGCTGACAAATTTGGCTGCTTCACTTCTTTCCGCTTCACTCCAGATGCCTTCACGTACCAATCCATAGAAAGACCCTACGGGTTCGCCTACACGGATAATATTAGTAGGGCTGATGAACACCAATCCTCCTACACCATAGATATCTGATGGTGTAGCCAGTGACAATACCTTATTACGGTTCATGGAAATATTGAACGTACTGTTCCAGGAAAAATTCTTGTTCTCCACGTTGATGGTATTCAGCGTTAGCTCTATCCCTTTATTTTCCATGGAGCCTACATTCTTCCGGATGATCGCGTAACCGCTGGTTTGCGGCACCGGAGCGTCCAGCAACATGTCTGTTGTTTTCCTGTAGTACACATCTGCTTCCAGTGAGATGCGGCCTTTGAACAATCCCAGCTCCAGGCCGGCATCAGTCTGGGCTGTTTTTTCCCAGCGAAGGTCCGGATTGGATAGCAGTCCGAGGCCGGTACCGCCTACCCGCTGATTATTAAAGATGGCTGCATAGCCAGAGCTTAACAGGGGCAGCGAAGTGTAGGGCGGTATTTCAGAATTGCCCGTTACACCATAGCTGGTACGCAGCTTCAGATTAGAGATCACGGCATTATCTTTCAGGAAATCCTCATCAGATACCCGCCAGGCAAGTGCAGCAGAAGGGAAAAAGGCATATTTGTTGTTCTTCCCGAACTTGGAAGAGCCATCCACACGCCCTGTAAAGGTGAGCAGGTATTTGTCCAGGTAGCTATAGTTGATCCTGCCAAAATAAGAATTGAAAGCAAAGCGGGAACGATTAGTACCATATCCCGGGCTGGTACTACCTGCCCCCAGGTTATTGAACTGGAAGAAGTCGCTCGAAAAATTCTGGATGCTGGCCGACAGCCCGAATGCATTGGTTTCCTGCCAGGCTAGCCCCAGCATACCTGTGAAGGCATGCTTTTCTGCAAAGCGTTTATTATAGGTCAGATAATTTTCCAACGACCAGAAGCTTTCCCGTCCGTTGCTGGAGGCCGCAATACCTTTCTGGCTGATCGACAGCGTACGGCCGGTGTAGGTATTGGTACCCTGTGAAAGGATATTGGCCCCTAATACGGTCCGCATCTCCAACCCCTTTGCCAGGCTAATGTTGGAATAAAAACTACCGATCGTAGTTTGTGTATTCAGGATATACTTGCGGTCGTATAAATAATGCAGCGGACTAAAAGACCCTTCCGCATTGGGATAGTCACGGTTATCTGCCCAGGTGCCGTCTGCATATTTTACCGGCAGGAAAGGCAATCCTTCCGCAATCATACGCATGGGCAGGTAATCGAAGTCTACCAGGTTTTCTTCCTGATTGTTATAGCTTAATGTACCGCCTACTTTCAGCCATTTCTTTATCTGATCGTCAAAGGTGAACCTTGCGGAATATCGCTTCAGATAAGATGTTTTAATCAGCCCTTCATCATTGCGGTAACCAAGTGACACCGCATAGCTGCTTTTTTCGTTGCCATTGGAAAAGCCCAGCTGGTGGTTCTGAGAAATGCGGTGCTGCGTAGCTTCCTTTAACCAATCTGTATCATACAGCGGATTGCCGTTACTATCGAATATCCTTGGATCCGTACGCGCCAGCGCAGGATTACGGCCTGCATATTTACCTGCTGCCCATCCGGCCGGATCATACTTTTCCATATTTTTATACGCCAGGTCTTCTACGGCCAGGAACTCCTTTGCATTCAGGAATTTCGGGAAGTTGGGGCCTATTTTAGGTACGCTGAAATCTGCATTGTAGGTCACTTCTCCACCACCGGCCTTGCCTCTTTTAGTGGTGATCAGCACCACACCATTCGCACCGCGGGCACCATAGATAGCTGTGGCAGAAGCATCCTTGAGTACTTCCACAGAAACCACATCATTAGGATTAATATAATCGATCGGCTGACTGCCCACTGCCTGGGTAGAGATGGGCATCATGACCCCATCTATTACATACAGCGGATTATTGGAGGAGTTGATAGAACTGAAACCACGTATACGCATCTCCGTTTTTCCGCCAGGCCGGCCCGAGTTGGTATTCACCTGTACGCCAGCCACCTTGCCTGCCAGCGCCTGGTTAAGGGAAGGAGCCGGACGTTCCTGCAAACGTTCTGCTTTTACAGAGCCAACGGCCCCCGTAAGATCGGATTTCCGCTGTGTACCATAACCAATCACCACCACTTCGTCAAGCGCCTCGTTGCTGGTCTTCAGCGTAATATTCCATGTTGTTTGGTTGCCCACGGTAATTTCCCGTGTTTCCATACCGGAATAGCTGATCACCAGTATAGATGTTACGCCAGGCACCAGCAGGTGAAAGCTGCCATCTGCACCAGTCACCGTACCTTTATTAGTTCCTTTCAGGCGGATGGATACACCGGGTAAAGCCTCCCCTTTTTCATCCCTTACCACTCCTTTTACCTGGATATCATCCACAGCAGCATTGTTACGTATAGCAGCCGTAACACCTTCCGGCAAAATGCTGCCCACAGCTGCATTTCCCGGCGAAGCAATACTCATCATGTACAATAAGCAGGAAAGAATTCCTCCCGTTTTTCCCCACGGCATATGTAGCCGGGTATGAAGCGTAGCAATTGACTCTTTCATTGGTTGATAAATTTGTAACGGTTCGTTGATAGTTAATCAGGAAGCTGCCCTTACAGCCAGGGCATTGCCCCGCTTTTACGCTTCCTTTATGCTTCCCAAAGTATAGCGAAAACTTCAACAAAAATGTTCCTGATTTAACAGGAATTGTAACAAGCTTAACCTAAGGAGTCATTTGCGCACAACCGGTCTGAGCGCTACCGGATTGTGGGAACGTGCCTATTATAAAGGATATGCTGCTTACCTGATTAAGCAGCTGTAAAAAAACACTTTGAATTTTCCGCTACTATTCCTACCTTTTAAAAAGAGATTCGCCCATTCTTTTCCTTACTTCCAAAAGCAATTGCCATGACTCCAGACATTGTATGCAACCAGCTTTTTCCCACCCTATTGGTTAGTGATATTGCAACAGCAGTTGATTTTTATGTTACCCGCCTGGGTTTTCACCATCGGTTCTCCTGGGGAGAGCCACCTACGTTTGCCGGCGTAGACCTGGGTAATGTAACCGTGCATCTGCAAAAAGAAGATTACTATGTAAAAGGGGCTTCCGAAGTAGGTTTTATTATAGATAATGCAGACGAGCTGTATCACTTTCATAAGGCCAATGGCGTGGAAGTGGTAATGCCATTGGAAGACAGACCTTACGGAATACGTGATTACAGGGTCAGGGATCATGATGGCAACTATCTTGCTTTTGGTAGCTACATCTATAATCAGGGACCTGCCGTTAAAATTGAGCGGGTAGATGTACCCCTACGTCTTGAAAAACGGCTGGCCGCATTATTGCAGGATCTGGCAGCACACAAACACATGAGCCTGAGCAGCTGCCTGGAAGAAACATTACTGCATACCTTTGAGCGTGTAGGGGATGGCGTTGCAAGCCCACACACGATCACCACCCTTAATTATATACAGGAACTAAAGAAAAAGCATGGCATCGATTACGACACCCATGCCAGCTATCGTTTTGTGGAGTAAAACATCTCCCTCAAACGCAAAAAAGCTGACCATTTACATGATCAGCTTTTCGCTTTATATCTTTAAGTCTTTTAAGGACTTGTGATCCTATTTCTTCATATACATTACTTCCTTCACCAGCTTCACGGTACGCTCGATATCGGGCATGTACAGTTTCACCAGGTTGGGCGCATAGTGCATAGGCGCATCCGGTGCAGTAAGCCTGCGGATAGGTGCATCCAGGTAGTCAAACCCTTCTTTCTGAATACGGTAAGATATTTCAGAAGAAATGCTGGAAAACGGCCACTGTTCTTCCACTATAACCAGACGGTTCGTTTTCTTTACAGATTCCAGGATGGTAAACCAATCCAGCGGACGGATGGTACGTAAGTCGATCACTTCAGCTTCTATACCTTCTTTAGCCAGTTCTTCCGCAGCACCCAATGCTACTTTCATCATTTTATTGAAAGAAACGATGGTCACATCTTTACCAGCGCGTTTGATATCTGCTTTACCGATAGGAATAATGTATTCTTCCTCAGGCACATCACCCATATCGCCATACATCACCTCACTTTCCATGAAAACTACCGGATCATTATCCCGGATGGCAGCTTTCAGCAGTCCTTTAGCATCGTATGGGTTGGATACGGATACTACTTTCAGACCGGGTATATTAGCGTAATAGCTTTCAAAAGCAGTAGAGTGCTGTGCACCCAGCTGTCCGGCTGAACCGTTAGGTCCGCGGAAAACGATCGGACAACCTACCTGTCCGCCACTCATGGCCAACATTTTAGAAGCGGTATTCAGGATCTGGTCCAGTGCCAGTACAGCAAAGTTCCAGGTCATAAATTCCAGCACCGGCCGCAGGCCATTCTGAGCAGCCCCTACGCCAATGGCGGTAAAACCTAATTCTGCAATGGGCGTATCGATGACACGCTTGGGCCCAAACTCATCCAGCATTCCCTGGCTCACTTTATAGGCACCATTGTATTCTGCTACTTCCTCTCCCATCAGGAACACCCGTTCATCACGGCGCATTTCCTCCTGAAGGGCTTCTCTTAAGGCTTGTCTGAAAGCTATCTGACGCATGCTATTCTTGGATAAAGTTTGAAAGTTAATGCTCCTCCCTTTCGAAAGGCACCGCAAAAATATTGTTTGTTGATGAAAAAGCAAAGGATTTGACAGAATGCATACAATAAACTATTGAGCATTAGCCACCAGCATACAAGTTACCTGGCCTCAGACCCTCATCATAAACATTAAAATATTTTACCAAGTAATAGATATTATACATATATTAGCTATTACTATTATATATCCCTAAGCCTTTTCCTATGTTTACCATTACCACGCTCACGATCTCATTCCTCATTGCGCTTTCCTGTAAGATCAAAAAAGTGAAGGCTCCCCTGCTGGAAGGTCTTTTATGGTATGTACACCTGGTACTCTTATTTTTTTCTGTGATCAGTGTACTTCTGCTGGTCAACGACTACGGTTTTAAAGGGATCCGTACCGAGCGGGTATTCCTCTCCCTTTATGCGGGCACAGGCATGATCCTGTACGGGTTATCCAAAGGAGTGGTCAATGCCCGGCAGTTTTATCTGCTTTGCTTCTTCAGCACCCCATTTATCTTATTATTCGGGATAGTATTCCCTCCGCTCAAAATGCTGACCGTGGTGATAGGCATCACCCTATTGGCAGATGGCAACCAGCACCGCTACCGGATTGACGATGATTTTTCCCTGCAAACCAGCAGCCTGGGGATCTTCTCTCCCCATCCTGAATACGCCCTGGTGGAAGATAAGTACTGGTTTTTCGAAAAGGTAACCGGCCCTGTTATTGACTATCCCGTGATCCCCAAAACAGTATCTGCTGCCAAAACTGCGACCGACAGTGTACATATCAGCATCAGCCCCGGTAATGCTCCGGTTGAAAAAATGGATACCACGATTGCTTTGAGGAGGTAGATAAACGGAGAAAATTGTATCAGTGTACTCCCCTACGATACTGCCCAAAGCCTGTTAAGCCACCTTTTAGCTATAATAAAGCCTACTCATCCTTAGGGTTAAAGTACCCTTAAAGTATCCTTAAAGTACCCTTGAAGTACCCATATAGTACCCCTTAAAGGAGATACTATATGGATACCTCATCCCAGCTTCTAATGTAATTTAAACCTGTCTGTTTCCTAACGCTGCTTCCAGGTTACCATAAAAAAAAGATGGCCCATACAGGTGGACCATCTTTTTTTACTAGTCGTAGCCTTTAACAGGCTGCGTTGTCAGGTTTATACTTTCTCTATCACGATAGCGCTGGCACCGCCGCCGCCATTACAAATACCTGCTACTCCATAGCGACCCTTATTTTCGTGTAAAATGGCATTCAGAGTTACCACAATACGGGCACCACTGCAACCAATCGGGTGCCCCATGGCCACTGCCCCGCCCCATACATTCAGCTTGTCCATCGACAGGCCCAGGTCTTTGGCATTGGCAATCGCCACACAGGAAAATGCTTCATTGATCTCCGCAAAATCCATATCAGCCACCTTCAATCCTGCTTTATCCAGGGCTTTATTGATAGCCTTTACCGGTGTAGTAGTAAACCATTCCGGCGCCTGGGAAGCATCTGCAAAACTAACGATTTTAGCTAAAGGCTTCAGACCCAATGCTTTCAGTTTTTCTCCACTTACCAGCAATACTGCCGCGGCACCATCGTTAATCTTAGACGCATTGGCAGCAGTAACGGTCCCATCTTTCTGAAAGGCTGGTTTTAAAGTAGGCATCTTCTCAAAATTCACCTTCTTTACGTCTTCATCTTCGCTGACGATCACGGTTTGCCTGCCTTTTACTTCCACCGGCACAATCTCTCCCTTAAAATACCCTTTTGCAGTAGCTGCGGCAGCACGTTTGTAACTTTCAACAGCAAAGGCATCCTGGTCTTCGCGGGTAATCTTGTACTCCGCAGCACAGATCTCTGCGGCATTGCCCATATGGAAATCCTTGTACGGATCCCAGAGGCCATCCCGTAAAATACCATCTATCACCGCACCATGTCCTAAACGATAGCCACTCCTGGCCTTATCCAGGTAATAAGGGATATTGGTCATGCTTTCCATGCCCCCGGCTACTACTACCTCATTATCGCCCAGCATGATACTCTGTGCACCCAGCATAATCGCTTTCATACCGGAGGCACATACTTTATTTACCGTGGTACAAGGTACATTGGTAGGGATGCCGGCATAGATACTGGCCTGATTAGCAGGCGCCTGTCCTACGTTGGCACTGATTACATTGCCCATATATACTTCATTTACCTCGCTGGCGGCTACTCCGGCTCTTTCCAGCACGGCTTTGATCACCGTAGCACCCAATTGGGTAGCAGGCACGGCTGCCAGGTCTCCATTAAGGGCTCCAATCGGTGTGCGGGCTGTTGATACAATAAATACTTCTTTCATTGCTTTGTAAAATTGAATTGGGTTGACCAGAATTAATAAAACCAAATATAGGAAATGCCGGGCAGATGAAAAGGGATTGTCGCCTGAAAGCATGCCCCCTCCGCCACGTATGGCCTGCCTGATTAAGTAGAAACCCCTAAATAAAAAATTCCCCTTTTACCCGCATACCCGGCCACCCGGGAAGCTGTTATTTTGCCAAATAACTACCATCTGCATAGCATCTCTTACAAAGTAGCACTAACCGGTACGTTTTTAATACCCCGTTTGTAAACAATAAATATATGAAATATCTATATGTGGTAATATTATTGCCGGTCCTATACACAATTGCCGGCTGTAAAAAAGACAGATCCCCTGTTCCTGCTCCTTCAACAGACTCCGTATACCGGGTAAGTATGACAAAATTTTACTTTATAGACCAATCATATTACACGGAACAATATAGCTATGATACCCTGGGAATGCTCACCAAGGCAACAGACCGGCACCCGGATGGTACTTTAATGAGTTTTCAGGCTTATGAGCGCAATAACGGACAACTACTGGCCTATCACCTGCATAATAACGCTGCCGTAAAGGTAGCTACCCATGCCTGCGAATATGAGGGAAAGAGTATTCGGAAAATAACCTACACAGAATTTAAGCCGGAACCGGTACTCATTTTTGACCGCACACTGGTATATACCAACGAACTGCCCACCTTTGTTACCTACACAGGTGCCCTGTACTATTCCACCACCCTTACCTGGTGGCAGGGCAATATCATCCGGATTGTTACCCGTAACCTGCCGGATAATACCCTGAAAGAAGAAACCCTGTTCGAATACGACGATAAACAGAACCCCTACTTTGATATCGGCGGTATACCCGATGGTAATGCCCGGTATAACTCCCGCAACAATATTACGCGCGTTAAAACCCTGGAGCCGGATGGAGCGGTAAAACAGGCGTTTGCTTTATCTTACGAGTATAATGCTAAAGGTTATCCGACCACTTCCTTCACCACTTACCCGGATGGTAAAAAAATCCAGGAGCAAACTTTTGAATACGCCTTTTTCCCGGTGCAATAAACTGCCGGAATCAAAAATCACCATTTTCGTGTAAGTTTGCAGTTGCATCAATTTCTAATATTTCAATATGAAATGCCGGGTAGAAACTTCACTTTTACCCGCATACCTGGGCATCAAAAAAAAACAGTTACTTTGCAGATAATTACGTCTACATCACATGGCATGTAAACCCATACTAAACTGCTATGTTTTTATTAACCCGTTTGTATATAATAAAATGTATGAAATATCTATATGCTGCAATGCTGTTAATGATCATATATACTACTGCCAGCTGTAAAAAAGACAAGCCCCCTCCTCCACCACCTTCAGAAGACTCCGTATACCGGATAAGCATGGTTAAGGTTAAAACTTACGATTTAACAGACAATTCACTAATAACTAATGACTACTCAGCACGTTACAGTTATGATTCTCAGGGCCTGCTGGCAAAGATAGTACACCGGAGAGCGGATAGTACCCTAATGGCCTTCTATGTTTATGAACGTAAGAACGGGCTAGTAATAGGCCTTCACACGTATAATAGTGATTCCACAAAAGCGGAGACAAATGTCTACGAATATGTAGATAAGCGGATTAAGACAGTGAGCACTAAGGACTACCACCGCTCCCCCTCCTACACCTGGCCGCTATTCTTTATTACCCGCATTATGGAATACACGCAGGGATTACTAACCAAAGTTACCTACCCTGGTGACAGTAATGCATCCTCTTCATCAACATTGACCTGGTCACAGGGTAATATTATCCAAATCAATAGGTTAAGGAAACTGCCCACAATTACCTTTAAGCAAGAAACCATATTGGAATACGACAATAAACTAAACCCCTACTTCAATATTGGTGGCATACCGGACGATAACGAGGTGTATAACTCACGTAACAATATTACCAGCATTAAATGGCCGGTGACTCCAGGTGCACCAGTAAAACCGCGGATCACTACCTACGAGTATAATGCTAAAGGTTATCCGACCGCATCATTCACCTCTTATCCGGATGGTAAAAAAATAAGCGAACATACTTTTGAATACGCCTTTTTCCCGGTGCAATAAAGTGGCAGCATCAAAAATCACCATTTTCGTGTAAGTTTGCAGTTGCATCAATTTGTTTACATCGATCAGTGATTTCACCCAATACGATACAACAGATACTTAGCCGCATAGACATTGTGGAGATAGTGGGCTCTTTCGTAAAGCTGAAAAAGCGGGGAGCCAACTACCTGGGCCTGTGTCCTTTTCACAATGAAAAAAGCCCTTCGTTTACCGTTTCCCAGAGCAAGGAAATTTACAAGTGCTTTGGTTGCGGGGCCAGTGGCAATAGTATCAGTTTTCTCATGGAGCATGAAAAATACTCCTATGTGGAAGCATTGCGCTGGCTGGCCCAGAAATATGGGGTAGAAATTGAAGAAACCGAAGTAAGTGCCGAGGTAAAGCAACACCAGTTAATGGCAGAAAGCCTGCACATTATCAATGGGTTTGCCAGGGAATACTTCTCAAAAACACTGCTCGAAAGTGAAGAAGGACAGAATGTAGGGGTGAGTTATTTTGAAGAGCGGGGATTTACACAGGATACCATCCGTAAATTCCAGCTGGGATATTGCCTTAACGAAAAAGATGCTTTTGTAAAAGCAGCCCTGGCCAAAGGCTATAACCTGGAATACCTGCAAAAAACAGGGCTGGTTACCATCCGCAATGAACAACCGGTGGACAACTACCGGGGACGGGTCATCTTTCCTATTCATAACCAATCTGGTAAAATCATCGGCTTTGGTGCGCGTATCCTTGTCAAGTCCGACCGGGCACCCAAGTATATCAACTCTCCGGAAAGCGAGATCTACGTTAAAAGTAAAGTACTGTATGGTACCTACTTTGCCCGACATGCTATTGACAAGCTCAACGAATGTTTGCTGGTAGAAGGTTATACGGACGTGATCTCCCTGCACCAGGCGGGGATTGAAAACGTAGTGGCATCCAGCGGTACCTCCCTTACCCAGGACCAGCTCAGGCTGATCAAGAAATACACCAACAACCTCACTATTCTGTATGATGGGGACAATGCGGGTGTCAAAGCGGCCTTGAGAGGGCTGGACCTGGCCATTGAAGAAGGACTGAACGTAAAGCTGGTACTGATCCCTGATAAGGAAGATCCTGACAGCTACGTACAAAAGCTCGGAGCACCTGCATTCCGGGAATTTATAGAAGAAAATAAACAGGACTTTGTACTCTTCAAGCTCCAGCTTTCCATGAAGGAAGCCGGTAACGACAGTGTACGCAAGTCACAGTTGGTAAATGACATTGCCGAAACGATTTCCAAAATTGATAAGGTAGAGGATTTTACCAAACAACAGGATTATATCCGCCAGTGCAGCCAGTTCCTCAAAATTGATGAACAGGGGCTGATTAACCTGGTGAATAAATTTATCCGGGAACGCCTGCAAAAAAGGGAAAACCTGGCTGCCAAAAACGCTCCCCCTCAGGTAGATGATCTGTCGGAAGAAGCTATTGCCGCTATGGAGGCCATGGAGGCGGGCAACAGTGAAATTGATTCCTTTTTTAACAAAGATGAAAAGCAGGAAAGAGAACTGGTAAAAATATTACTGCGCTTTGGTGATATGCCTTTCAGTGAAGAAGAGCAGAATACTGTAGCAGATTATATTTTCCATTTGCCTTATGATTTTGAATCACTGGCAGACAGTGAAACAGTGAAAAAAATACTGCGGGAGTACAAGACATTGTACGATGAAGGGAATACACCGGATAAAAAATGGTTTCTCTACCATCAGGACCAGGACCTGTGCAAACAGGTATCTATGATCCTGGAAGATAAAGAAGCGGAGCTGAGTGTAAACTGGAAAGAACGTTTTGAAATAGATACCGTTTTTGGCGACAATGCCTATCTCAAGGATACTATTTCCACCACCAACTACCTCATTTTAAGAAAGATCAAAAAACTGATCCAGGAAAACCAGCAGGAAATGGAAAAGGCCGATACCTCCGAGTCACAGATCACCTGCATGGAAATACACCAGCATCTCAAGCAACTGGAAAAAGAACTGACCCAGGGACTGGGCACCGTTATCTTCAGATAAGATTATTTTCTGCGTTCCCACACCTGAAAGGAATAGGCATATTTATGTTTTTCATCCGGCTGATGGGCATCTTCTTTCACCAAGGTCCACTCCGGCTCATGAATAACAGGGAAATAGGCATCTCCTTCTACGATAGTATGTATGCGGGTTAAATATACGCGTTGCACCAACGGCAGCGCCTGTTTGAATATTTCTGTACCACCGGTAATAAACATTTCTGATCCTTCAAATGTGCGGGCTTTATCAATAGCTGCTGCAATAGAAGGCACTACCCATACCCCTTCCTGCTTATAATCCGGCTGCCGGGTAATCACAATATTCTGTCGTCCCGGCAATGGCTTACCCACCGATTCAAAAGTTTTCCGTCCCATGATAATTGGTTTTCCCAGTGTATGGCTTTTGAAATATTTCAGATCTGCCGGCATGTGCCAGGGCAGTTTGTTATCAATACCTATTACCTGGTTTTCTGATGCCGCTACAATAACGGAAATGATCATGGGATGACAGATTACGAATGCGTGATGATGAATGTACTATACGGCTACCGGCGCTTTGATATGTGCATGATGCTGGTAGTTGACCAGCTCAAAGTCTTCATACTTAAATGAAAAAAGGTCTTTCACATCCGGGTTGATCTTCATTTGCGGCAGCGGGAAAGGCGCTCTGCTCAATTGCAGGGTAGCCTGTTCCAGATGGTTGCTGTACAAATGCACATCTCCAAAGGTGTGGATAAATTCTCCTGGTTCCAGGTGGCACACCTGCGCCATCATCATCGTTAACAATGCGTAGGACGCAATGTTGAAAGGTACGCCTAAAAACACATCCGCACTGCGCTGATATAGCTGGCAACTGAGTTTGCCTTTGGTTTCACCTTTGCCGGCATCGGGAGGGGTTACATAAAACTGGAACAGGCAATGACAGGGACTTAAAGCCATATCCGGCAGGTCGCCCACATTCCAGGCATTGACAATAATACGTCGGGAATCAGGATTGTTTTTTATCTGGTGCAAGGCATCACTGATCTGGTCAATCACTTTACCGTCACGGGCTTCCCAGCTACGCCATTGTTTACCGTATACAGGTCCCAGGTCACCATTTTCATCCGCCCATTCATCCCAGATCTTTACACCGTGTTCTTTCAGGTATTTGATATTGGTATCCCCGTTAAGGAACCAAAGCAATTCATATATAATGGATTTCAGGTGCAGTTTTTTAGTAGTTGTTACCGGAAATCCTGCTTTCAGATCGAAGCGGAACTGGTAGCCAAAACAGCTGGTAGTACCGGTACCGGTACGGTCTGTTTTAGTAGTGCCGTTATCTATAATATGTTGTAATAATGATAAGTACTGCTGCATAACATGGCAAGTTACGGAATAATAGATAATCCGTAAAATGCAGCTATAAACGTCTTCTCTTAAACTCTTTCTTAATCAGCCCCAGTTCCCGGCCCATTTGCCCGGCAATGGAAGTATTTTCCTGTGCCCGGCGTATCAGGTAAGGCATTACATCCTTTACCGGGCCATAAGGCAGGTATTTAGATACCCGGTAGCCGGCATGTGCCAGGTTAAAGGTGATATTGTCACTCATTCCGTACAACTGTGAAAAGCTCACATGTGGATGATTATGTACGATCTCCCGCTGATCCATGTATTGTGCCGCCAGCATACAACTGTTTTCATTGTGGGTGCCGATGAATACACCCAGTTGTGCCACCCTGTCCAGGCAGAATCTTACTGCAGTATCATAATCTTTATCCGTAGCCGCTTTGCTGGGCTGTATAGGAGTAGGATAATTATTTTCTTCCGCACGTTTATTTTCCTTCTCCATGTAGGCACCTCTTACCAGCTTGGCACCCAGGAGGTATCCCAGTCGTTGTGCTTTTTCAAAAGACTGTTGCAGGAAAGACAGCCTGTCATGGCAATACAGCTGGAATGTATTGTAGATGATCACCTTTTCTTTATTAAACAGTGCCATCATTTCATCTGCCAGGTCATCCACAGGCTGTTGTATCCAGCTTTCTTCCGCATCTATCAGCAGGCCAACGTTATGCTGGGCAGCCGCTTCAGCTACAGAATGGATACGGGAACGTACATGTGTATATTCCTGCTGTTCCTGGTGGGTAAGGGGATCTTTACGGTGTACCTTTTCCAGCAGGCCAAAGCGGGCAAAGCCGGTTACCTTGATAGCAATGAATGGAATATAAGGTTTATCAGCAGCATACTGGATAGCACGGATAAATTCAGGTACCGCTTTATCATAGCTTTCTTCACCTTCCATGGCTTCTACCCCATAGTCGAGCACAATGCCTACATTATAATTACCGAGTAACAGGGCAGTGTGCGCCGCGTCTTCCAGGCTTTCTCCTCCGCAAAACTGTTGAAAGATGGTATTTTTAATGATGCCTTTAACAGGCAGTCTTAATTTAAAGGCCCAGGGAGTGAATATTGCTCCTAACTTCACCAGCCAGGGTTTGCCGATGTTACTGAATAAAAAGTTGGCTTTTCTTAAATCCTTGTCCGTCTTGCTCTCAAACGCTATGGCGGTATTATCAAATGATAATGGTAGCTGCTTTTCCATGGTTCGCAAAGTTAAGGGGCTCTCATTATTCTAACAAAACCCCGGGGTACTTCATGACGGTGGGATGATATGCCGCTTTTACCATTTTCTAATATTGTCAAAAAATCTTACCCTTTTATTAACTAAATTGCCAGCTTCTTTGCGATCTCTTAAAATTAATCAGCGCATAAATACATTTCATTTTTTAATTATTTTTATTGCTTACCTGTAATTGCCGCCATGCAAATAAATTCCAATACATCTACCAGCCCATTAAAAAAAAGTAATGCTCCCTTACCGGTTACGTGCCGTTCCAGTTACCGTCCATGGGGGCTTCCGGTACTGCTTGTGCTCGCCTCCTTTTGCAATTTCAACTGGGGATGCCAGGAAAATACTACTCCCGGTATTACGTCCCTGATGGACAGCACAGAAACCTATATCCTGCACGAGGGCACTTTAGGCACCCGGAAAAATGTCACCCTGGCCGATGGTACCAGTGTAATCCTGAATTCTAATTCTACCCTGCTGGTACCTGGAAGTTTTCCAGCCAAGCACCGTCGGGTGATCCTGGACGGAGAAGCATTTTTTGCAGTACCTGCGGCCGACAGCCCTTTTGTAGTAAAAACGGATAAGCTCACCGCTACTACTGCCGGTACTGCTTTTAAAATCCGCTCTTTTATTACACAGCAAGGTGCTACCGCCTATATACTGGATGGAAAAGTAAAAATGGTAAAGTCCTATCACTCTCCTACCGATAATCAACCGGAAGACCTGGAAAGGGGTAATATGATACTGGCCAATAAGGAGATAGACCTGATGGAAAAAGAAACATTTGTGCCGGAAGAACAGGAAGCCTGGCTGAAAGATAGCCTGGTATTGCAGCATGTGCCGCTGATGGCCACTGTGCGCAAACTGGAAGAATGGTATAATACCACGATTACCATTACCGGCGATGCCAGCAAAGTGCCGGATATTTCCGGCAGCTTTTACCGGTTTACCCTCCAGCAAACATTAGCAGAACTGGGCAAAAACTATCACTTCACTTTCAAAGAGAAAGATGGTGGCATCGTCATTAAGTTTTAAGTTTACCGTACTACCCGCTATAACCATCACGGCAATACGTATATACTCTGCCCGGTAAACAAGGATAACCTGATTACAAAAACAGCCACGAATATTCGTGGCTGTTTTTGTATACTGATTGCACTCTCTTTCTTTATTTAAACAGTTCCTGTTCATCCCGATCTGTTACCGGAATCTTCTTTAGAAAGTCATCGAAGGCAGGCCCTTCATGATTGCTGTACGCCCCAAAAGCGTCAATTACATACCCCATATTGCCGGCTGCATCTTCCATCAGGTATAATACAGAGGAATCAGATGGATCTGACTCACCTTCAAAGCGAAATGTTTTAATAATGGTCAAATCATCCGGGTTGTAAATCTTTTGCGTTTTAGGACTTTGCAGCTTGCCATGATCAGACAACGTAAATTCATCATCCAGTCCCTTTAAACGCAGCTTTTCCATAATATTACTGAGCGTATTCATTTCAGATGGTTTTTCCATGGTTTCATTTTTAGTGGTCAACAATCAGGTTTACCACCCGTATAAAACTAAAATCATGCCAGTGGATTTTTTTGTACCTTTTAGGGTATAAACCTGTTCTTTTATGAAAAAGCTGTCACTTGTATGCTTATTGCTGGCCGGCAATTTAAAGATATGGGCACAGGGTACTGCAGCCTGCTGCCATCAGGACGCCACTACTGAATTTGCCCAACTGGGAAGCCGGGAAGATTTCCGGATGGCGCATGACAATCCGCTACCTTATACTTACCAGGGCACAGCAGGTACTGCCATTACCTTTAGTACCCCCGACGGACAGGAAGGGCATGGTTTTATGTTTAAAGCCACTCATCCTTCTGATAAATATCTCTATGTGATACATGAATGGTATGGGCTGAATGATTTTGTAAAAAAGGAATCGGAAAAACTTTTTAATGATCTGGGCAAGCAGGTAAATGTAATAGCAGTAGACCTCTATGACCAGCGGGTAGCCACCAACCGGGAAGATGCCAGTAAGATCATGCAGTCTGTGAAAACAGAAAGAGCCAGCAGTATCATTAAAGGCGCCTTTGCCTATGCCCCTCCTCATGCAAAGATTGCTACACTGGGCTGGTGTTTTGGAGGCGGCTGGTCATTACAGGCAGCCATGATGGCGGGTACTAAGGGAGTGGCCTGCGTGATGTATTATGGGATGCCGGAGAAAGAAGTGAGCGCCCTGAAGGCGTTGCATGCGCCCGTATTGGGTATTTTTGCCAACAAAGATAAATTCATCACACCCCAGGTTGTGGAGGAGTTTAAAGTGCATATGCAGGAGGCAGGTAAATCGCTGATGGTAAAACAGTATGATGCTGACCATGGATTTGCCAATCCCAGCAATCCGATCTATGACAGCCATGCTACCAAAGAAGCCTATTCACATGCCATTACTTTTTTAAAACAGTATTTAAAATAACAAGCTATAACTACTATAAAAAACAGGGGCCGGTAGATTACCAGCCCCTGTTTTTTTTCATTTCAGTTATCCTACTGTTTAAGCCAGTTCACGACCTACTTTCAACAGCAGTTCCTTTGTTTTGCGAATACCTTCGTCTTCCGGCAGATTAACCCCTTCATATTCAATCCCTACATACCCGGTATAACCAGCGTTCTTAACGATTTCCATCGCTTTTTTGAAATCAGTCTGGGTTTCATTACCAGCCGCGTCAAAATCATGTGATTTTGCACTTACGCCTTTAGCAAAAGGCATCAGCTCCTGTATGCCTTTGTAGCGATCATATTCATCCAGGCATTTTATTTTGGCCCAGGCTTCCGGCGTATTATTTTCCGGCTGGGTGTGCTTGAGACAGAAGTTACCAAAGTCGGGCAATGTACCACAATTCGGCATGTTTACCGTTTTCATCACCCCGCTCAGCCATTCTCCGTTGGAAGAAATACCACCATGGTTTTCCACAATCACTTCAATGCTGTGGTCTTTCCCAAACGTAGCCAGCTTGGATAAGGAGTCGGCTGCCGCTTTGGCCACATCTTCCGGCTTACCTTCTCCTGCCGCATTAACCCGGATAGCATGACAGCCCAGGAATGCTGCTGCTTCAATCCATTTGTAGTGGTTTTCTACAGCCTGTAAACGTTTCTTAACATCCGCATCGCCCATATCTCCTTCCCCATCACACATGATCAGTACACTCTTTACGCCGTTATCATCACAGCGTTTTTTCATTTCTCCCAGGTAGGTTTTGTCCTTGGCTTTATCCTTAAAAAACTGGTTCACATACTCTACCGCATGAATATCAAAATCATTCTTGGCACGTATGGCAAAATCCAGGTGATCCATCTTACCGGCAAATAATGCCTGGTGGAAAGACCACTCTGCCAGTGAGATTTTAAAGAATAGCTCTTTGGCAGTTTCTGCACCTGCTAAACCGGCAGCAGCTGAATCCTTCCCATCTTTACTTCCAGTACCTGCACCACCGCAAGCGGCCAACACCGCAGGCAACATCCCCATCCCTAACGTATACATTCCCATTTGTCGTAAGAACTCCCGACGATTCTTTGATGAACTCATAACGTGTTAAATTAATTTAAGTGAATAATATGATTAATACGCGTTTGCTATCCAACGTGTTCCGGCTGGGTTTTAGTGCCTTCCTTTGCGTCAATTCCGGGAAATTTTCCCGCTTTAGCGTAATAAATATATTCTTTTCATCTTCTTATTGCAACAAAAATTTCTCTTTTAACGGCAACTGCCCCACCATAACGGCAGGGCAGCTACTTTTCGTCTATCAATTCATCATCACTTTCTTTTTTCCAGTACCGCTTTTATATCCGACATACCTGCTCCCGACAGTACAATATCCCCCTGGGGATTTATCAGGAACTTATGCGGCACGGCTTCTACCGCATACTTTTTACACATGTCAGATTTCCAGCCTTTCAGGTCGGAGGCATGAATCCAATGCAGGCCATCCTGCTGTATGGCTTTTTTCCAGGCAGCCTTATCATGGTCCAGGGATATTCCCATGAACACCACATCCGCAGCCTTTACCTCCTGATACAGTTTTACCAGTGCAGGATTTTCGGCCCGGCAAGGACCACACCAGGATGCCCAGAAATCAAGTACTACCCATTTGCCTTTAAAATCCTGCAGGCTCACGGTATTGCCCAGCGTATCCTTTAACTGGAATGCCGGGGCTGGTTTACCATTGAGCACATTACTGATCTTATCAAGTCTGGCTACCACATCCTTATAATAATAATCTGTGCGCAGATCCGCTACAAAGCGGGCTACCATAGCACGGGCTTCATTATATTCATAGGATAACAGGTGCGTGCTCATCAGGTAGGTACCCATTACGTTCGCCTTGTTTTTAAATATTGCATCTTTGGTAAAAGCAGTTTCTTTCTGCTCTGTTTGCGTAATCAGTGTTTCCAATTGCCGTAAGGTATCTGCAGGCGCATTACCCGCCTTTTTCAGCTGGTATGCCCTTTGTCCTGCTACACGTCTCACTTCGTAGATATCTCTATAGGTCTCGTTGTAATTGTTCCAGGCATTTTGTAAAGCCCCCCCTTTGATATCCGGAACGGCTAAACGGCCTTTGTCTGAAACGAAGGAGGTGATCTGGTACGTGGTATTTTCCAGCATAAAGTACACCAGCGGATAAGGATGTCCTTCCACCATTATTCTGGCTACCGTAGGCGCCTTTATGTTTCCCTTCATTACAAACACCCCTGCATTGGCCAGCGTACTGTCTACCGCCACAAAATCACCATTGGCTGGTAACAGCAGGTACACTTTGGCATTCCCAAGGTTCTTGATCTGCCCTTTCAGTTCATAGCCCAATGCCATTTGCTGCCATCCCATCAGCCATACAGCAACCAGTAATATTACGCGCTTTATGCTCATATTAAGGCATTTTTTTAATTTCATCCAGCGCTTTTTGTGCCAGTCCCTGGATCTTGCTGGTTTCCTGCAGGGACAGATCGTATGCTTTTTGTCCGGCCACCAACGCTTCTGCTTTGCGGCCTGTTAACTGGCATGATTTAGCAAAAGTGCTTTGAGAGCTATACTCTTCCGGATTTAATTCCACCGCACGTTTGGCCATTTTATATGCCTGTTCCAGGATAGGTTTGTTCCCTTCTGCCGCAAACTGGCAACGTCTGGCCAGAAAGCCCAGCCCCATTTCATCCTGCTTTAATATGCCTTCCATCGCTTTGTCAGTCAGTGCAACAAAAGCATTTGCATTGAGCGTGGTCAGATAGTATTCCGCTTCCAGCATCACGGCCTGCTTCTGTACTTCAGGGGTGGTAGTTTGCTTTAAAGCTTCCAGGCGGTTAAAGAATCCTACGGAATCTTTGCTACGGATCATTCCGTACATCGCGCTATGTGTAAGTCTGGTTTGTACTTTTTGTACTGCTTCCGCACCATACTTTTTTTCGTAGTGGCTTTTGTGCAACAGAAAGTACTTACCCAGCCGGTCCTGTTCGCTCCAGGCAAATGCGTCAATTGTTTTCCAGCCCAGGTCTGTTTCCAGTTCTTTATCCGTTAACTTACCAATCAATAACGCGCTTACTGAATCTCCTTTCTGCCGGTTGATATTCCGGAGTACCAAAGCATATTGCAGTAAGCCTTCCTTATTCATTTTACCTTCGGCAAATGATTTTTCCAGTGCTGCAAAATTGCGTTTAGGATCTGTTGCCTTTTTGCCCTCTTCAATAAATGCAGGCACTTCCATCCGGGAAGTAGCTTTATGTACCAGCTCCCCCTTACCATCTATAAACAGGTAAGTAGGAAATACTTGTACCCCATAGCGCTTGCGCAGTTCCGGCCCTTCTCCCTTTTCCATATCCACCTTGTAATTGATAAAACGGGCATTATAAAATGCAGCCACCGTATCATTGATGAACACATTCCTCTCCATCCATTTACAAGGTGCACACCAGGAAGTATAGCTATCAATAAAAACGAGCTTACCCGTCTTTTTACTTTCGGCCAGCACTTCTTTAAAGCTTCCCTGGCGAAAATCTATACCTTCCTTCTCCTGGGCGTATGCAGCACTGCATACACCCAGGGTAAAGATCATCGCAAATGTTTTAAGAAAACGATATTGCATATTCCTAATTATAATAGTGATTAATAGCCGGGGTTTTGTTCCAACACCCCGTTGGATAACCTAACTGTTTCAAACGGTAAAGGCAGTATGTAACGCAATTCGTTTACCACACCAGGTTTATAATCTGATACTTTCAGATTGCCTTCAGTAGCATAACGTACCAGGTCAAACCATTCTTCACCACTTTCACCACCCAGTTCCTTTATTTTTTCGATACGGATTTCTTCCAGCAGCGCCGCTTTAGCATTAGCTGTAATGTCCGGCATATTAGCCCTTTTACGGATCACGTTTACCGCATCACGTGCAACGCTCAGATCAGGATTGCTTCTGGCCAGTGCTTCTGCCAGGATCAGGTATATTTCATCGAGGCGCAGGAAGTATTCGGTATCTGCTGTCAGTGTTTGACCCGCGTAAGTAGATCCATTGAACTTATTGTTCCTCATTGTACCATTTGATACCACTTTAATAATCGCTACAGAATCACGGTTATCCCCTTTCATCAATTCTACGTAATAATCAGAAGGGATGTAATAAGCGCGGAACATAAATGCTTTGTTATTCCTGTCGCTCTTATCGTCAAATGGTGTCTGGAAAATAACCTCCAGTGGTTTATCAATCTTTTTCTTAAAGATATCAATGTAGTCTTTCTCCAGTTGTCGTTTACCAGAGGTTACCACTTCATTAGCCAAAGTTGCTGCTTCCGCATATTGTTTGGCATATAACAGGACTTTAGCTTTCAATGCTTTCGCAGCAAGTTTGGAAGCATAAAAGGTATTGGTAAACTCAGGGCCATCTGCTATCGCATCGGTCAGGTCGGAAAGAATGATATCATAAGATTCTTTCACACTGTTTCTTGGCACTGCTTTTACCATTCTGATAGGTTCCGTTTTGATTACAATACCATATTTGGAATCCATTTTAAAGAACTGTCCATGCAGGCGTAACAAATAAAAATGGCTTAATGCCCGCAAGAATTTGGCCTCTGCAATAATCTCCTTTTTACGGGGATCTGTACTTTCCAGTGCAGCTGTCTTTTCGATAATAAAGTTGGCATTATTCAGGATACTATAGGCTTTACTATAAACACTGCCCAGCGTACCGTTTTTAGTTTCTACATTATTATCAAAGTAAGACTGCTCTGAATTTCCGGCAGATGCACCAGGTTTGGATGTCAGCCCCATCAATGTAGCACCCGCAGGAGCATATACCGGAAATTCCAATCCTGTTTTCAGCACACCATATGTACCATCCAATACACTTTGTGCCTGTTTCAGGTTAGTAATCGCCTGATCTTCAAACACCTGATTTACCGGCAGTACATCTGTTACATTGGTAAGATTACATGCTGCCATAGCTGTACTTAACAATATTCCGATTCCTATATTTTTATATGTTGGCATTTTCATGTAGCACATTTTTAAAAGTTAACATTTACACCCAATGTAATTGTCCTGGTTTGTGGATAAATATTACTATCATATCCCTGATTAAAGGTACTGGCCGCTGCAGTATTTACTTCCGGATCCAATCCTTTGTAACCAGTGATGGTAAATACATTAGTGCATCCCACGTATGCTCTCAGACTATTGATGAATACCTTATTCAATAAACTATGCTTGAAAACGTAGCTTACCTGGATATTCTTCAAGCGGAAGAAAGAAGCATCTTCAATAAAGAAATCGGATTCCCGGCTATTCCTGTTAGGATCTCCTTTTACTATTCTTGGCAGGGTAGCATTGGAATTTTCAGGCGTCCAGGCATTCAGGATATCGGTAGCATAGTTATTGTTATCCCCGTTGTAGAACAACAGATCTTTCCTGCCACTGTTGTATAAGTAGTTGCCCACGCTGAAATTGAAGAAAGCGGTCAGCTCGAGGTTTTTATACCGGATAATGTTATTCCAGCCTCCAAAAAAATCAGGTTCTGCTTTACCCAGCACTATATAATCATCATCTCCGATAAACCCATCTCCATTTACATCTACAAATTTAAAATCACCAGGTCTGGTGTCCTTCGACTGGTAAAAACCGTTTGGAGATTTTGCATTCAGGTCATCAATTTCCTTCTGATCTTTAAAAATACCAGCTGTTTTATACCCTTCAAAATAACCGATAGGCTGCCCTTCTCTTAAGTTCAGATATTGGCCATCATGCAGCTTCAATACCTTACTTTTATATTTGGTAATATTCAGATCAGTAAGCCAGGAAACCTGGCGGCCGGTTATCACATCACTACCTATCTGCAATTCCCATCCTTTGTTAGAAAAATCGCCTACATTATAATTCTGAGTTCTTCCGCCTGTTTCAAAAATAATCTGTCTGTTCAGGATCTGGTCCCGGGTAGTTTTATCATAGTACCCGATTGTACCTCTTAATTTATTTTTAAAGAAGGCAAAATCAACGGCTACATCCAACTGGTAGGTAGATTCCCAACGGATATCCGGATTAGGGATGGAGCTGGCAAAAACACCATTGGTATTATTGTAGAAACTTCCACTCTTGAATACTGTCTTATATTGGAAATCCTCAAAATTGGCAGACCCGGTTTTACCATAGGATGCCCGTAATTTCAGATCCTCAATAGCAGGATATTGTTTCAGGAAGTCTTCTTCCGCAATACGCCATGCCAATGCACCGGATGGGAACAGCCCCCAACGGTAGTTAGGTCCGAATTTGGAGGATTCATCTACACGGCCAGTGAATGTGGCATAATATTTCCCGGCGTAGTTATAATTGGTTCTCAGGAAATAGGATTGCAGCCCACTAATCGTTCCACCACTATTGTATTTCTGGATGGATTTAGCTCCTCCCAGGTGATTTAATACATTATCATCCTGAAAGCCAGTAGATTCGATGCTCAGAAAATCACTCTTCAATGTGCTGTAAGAAACACCTCCAACCAGGTTTAGGTTATGTTTCCCAAAACTATTCAGGTAGGTCAGGGTGTTGTCAAAAATACGGGAGGTTGCATTATTTACGTTGTCTCTTCTGCTACCCGTGCGCATGTTCTTAATCTCAAACACATCAGTGCTGGGAGTATATTCTACATTGGTTGCTTTGTTGATATTGAATGAAACGGTAGAGCGGAAACGTAGTCCTTTCAGCAATTCTACTTCACCAAAAATAGAGGCCAGCAGTACCTCCGTATTAATGGTAGAAATCTGGCGCATGCGTGCATATGGATTAGAGGTTACGCTATCCGGGCTTGCCCCATAATTTCCTTTCTCATCAAAGATGGGAACATCCGGACGATATTTGATCAACGTATAATACTGGCCATTGCCACTTCCATTATTTTTGATCGCACTATAATTAATATTTGTACCCACACGGAGTTTATCAAACAAAGAGGTTTCCACGCTCGCACGCAGATTATGGCGTTTAAAATCTGTAAACTTAATCACCCCTTCCTGCCCTGTTACGCTACCTGAAAAGGAATACAAGGTATTACCATCATTGGTACCGCCATTTACATTTAAATATACATTATTGGAAACACTGGTACGGGTAGCTTCCTTTGCCCAATCCGTATTCGCCCCATTATAAGGATCAAGGATGTAACTAACGGGTGGGGTACCTCCAGGTTTCTGATTGGCATATGCCAGTTTCACCACTTCGTGGTACTGGTCCGCATTTAGTACGTTATACTTTTTAGTAAAATTATCAAAGGAAGAATTAAACCCAAATGTTATATTAGGTTTAGGTCCCCCCCTGCCACGCTTGGTGGTGATAATCACTACCCCGTTTGCTGCGCGCGATCCATAGATAGCCGCGGAAGAGGCATCCTTTAAGATATCAATGCTCTCAATATCTTCCGGATTAATGCTCGCCAGCGGAGAAACATTATTCCTCAGACTACTCACATAAGCGTCATTACCATAACCATTCCCCAGCTCAATAGGAATTCCATCAATTACATATAATGGTTCATTGGTACCTTGAGCAGAAGTCCCCCCTCTAACCCTGATAGAGGCTACCGCACCAGGTGCTCCCGTGGATTTTACTACTTGTACCCCAGTGGCACGGCCTACCAATGCCACATCAAAATTGGAAGCATTCAGCTTATTCATTTCTTCCGGCTTGATAGATGCTACAGAGCCTGTCAGATCTTTTTTCTTTACGGTACCATACCCCACTACTACCACACCAGATAATGTTTTAGCATCATCCGTCATCTTAACATCCATCTCTGTTCCGGTGATGGTCACTTCTGTGGTAGTCATCCCAATAGCAGAAAATACCAGTATCTGCTTATCAGCAGGTACTTTCACTTTAAAGCGGCCATCCGCATCTGTGCTGGTACCACGGGAAGTACCCTTTACCAATACAGAAGCACCCGGAATAGGTTGTTTTTCCTTTTCGCTGGTTACTATACCGGTAATTGTTTTATCCGGGTCTTGCTCTTTTTTCTCAGCAGCCTGAGAAAAGACCGCAATACCATCCGGCATGGTCTGATAGGTCAGTGTCGTATTTTTAAATAAAATGTCCAGGATTCCGGTAACAGAAGCATCCTTAAAACTCAGTGTATTAATGGAGTACTTTTTCACCTCATTTTCGTTGTAGGAAATGTTGATCCCGCTTTTCGTCTGCAGCTTTTTCAAACAGGAAGATACTGTTTCATAGCTGAAAGCAATGGTGACCTGTTTGCTCAGGTAATTCTGTGCCTGTGCAGCAGTTACCTGTAAACACAGCAGTGCAAGCAGCATAAAAGCAAAACTGTTTAGTTTGGTGCTTTTGCGTGCCTGCGGCACTTCTCCTGCGGCATAAGTAAGCGGAGATGAATTGGTTGATGAACTAAAATTCCACATCATGTGCGTGTTGGTTATACATTAAAAAAAGACGGTTGGTTCAGCATCCCCGGCCCAGCAGATGAATCTCTTTGCCGTGGATCTCATATTGAATTTTATTAATCAGTTTTAAAAGGTCCAGTACTTTCTGAATGGGTTCCTTTTCGTTAAAATGCAGGCTGTTGATACAATGCTTGAGTAAGTCGTTGGAAAACACAAAAGTGTATCCATATACATGTTCCAGTTTAATAGCCAGTTCTTCCAGACTGACATTCGTAAGATAGATATCTCCGTTGCGCCAGCTATCCGTTTGTCCTGCAGTTACATTCTGTGTTAAAAATTGCTGATCATTCCTGTTGTATACAATCTGTTCATCCGGATGGAGCACTACATTACAACTGGCAGCATCCTGCACCTGTACACTACCACTGGCCACTGTTATTTTCTCCAGGGCCAGCTGTTCATAGGCTGCCACATTAAAAGCAGTACCCAATACTTTGATAGAAAGCTTTGAAGTTTGTACGGTGAAGGGATGTGCCGCATCTTTGGCCACATCAAAAAACACTTCCCCATTAAACAACTTAAAGTGACGGCGGTCTGTAAAATTGCTGTCATACTCCAGTCTGGAGCCGCTGTTCAGCCATATGGTAGATCCATCCGGCATCGTCATTTTAAGGCGTTTACCTGGCGGACATTCCAGCACCACCCATTTGGGTGTTTGTTCCTGCGTAGCAGGCGTTGCCGCTTTTTTTACCCAATACGTTCCACCCAGGAACAGTAATCCCGCTGCTGCCACTCCCATCGACCAGTTAAACCAGCGCTTACGCCAGCTATTGGGTGTTCCTGCCACGTGTCCTTTTACCAACTGCTCCCACGATTGTTGTTTCATTTCCTGACGGGTAGCAACCGATAAATCTGTTTCCGGCATGTCATCCAGGCTATTATACCAGCTGTCCAGCAACTGTTCTTCTTCAGCAGTAAGTTCTTCCTGTAGTTGTTTTTGCAGTAAGTATTGTATATAGCGGTGGTTGAGCATAAGGCACAAGTAATACTATAAGTACAGGCAAGTACCCGTATCGTACCATTGGTCAACAATAAATTTTTATTATTTTTTTATTGGGCAGCAATAATAGGGAGGATCATCAGCAGCACAGCGGGTTCTACGTGCATGCTCAGGTGTTGCCGCAACTTTTCAGTAGCCCGGTGCAGCTGGTTTTTAACTGTTTGAACAGAAAGGGAAAGCTGTTCCGCTATTTGTGCAGGCATCATATGCTCTTCCCTGCTCAGGAGGAAGATCTCCTGCATACGTGGGGGCAGGCTTGCAATAGCCTGATCAATGATCATCTGCAATTCCTTGAGGGTAATTTGCTGGGAGATATTGTTGTGCGCAAAAGCAGTTTGCCACTGCGCCTGCACGATATAGCGCAGTTTTACTTCATTTTTAGCGTAGTGATTAAGGATGCGGTTTTTTAAGATCACCTGCAGGTAGGGCAATAAAGAGTCTTTCGGCTCCAGGCTGTTTAGCTGATCCCAAATGGTAACAAACACCTCCTGCACCATATCCTGGGCTTCGGCAGTATCCTGTAAACGCTTAAAGGCGATGTTAAATAACAAGTTCCAATACTTATCGTAGATCTGTTTATAACCTGCTAAAGGATCCCTATGCGCCAGTTCCACCAGTTCCCTGTCAGACAACATATTCATTCCGGCATCTTTAATTGCGAGGATGCAAATTAATGAAAAGCGACCTATTTCAGCATTTTCGTTAAATATTATTTAAAAATAGATAGGAAATTTTCACTATTTATTAAGCAACTATGGTTATAACCCCTTGGCCATCATAACGATATTATCTACAGTAAATCCAAATTCGGCCATCACCTCCTCCCCTGGTGCCGACTCCCCAAACCGGGTAATGCCCAATACCGCCCCCTCATCTGTTACATATTTGTGCCAGCCCAGAGGTGATCCGGCCTCTACAGCCAGGCGCTTCCGGATGTGTTTGGGGAATACCTGCTGCTGATAATCATCCCCCTGCTTATCAAAGAGTTCCCAGGAAGGCATGCTCACCACCCGGGCAGGCACTCCCTCCTTTTTGAGTACTTCCTGCGCTTTCAACAGGAGCTGTACTTCACTGCCAGTGCCTATTAAAATCACCTGTGGTTCCTGGCTGCTGTCCGACAATATGTAGGCCCCTCTTTCCAGGCCCGATGCCTTTGCGTATTTATCCTGGTCTATCACAGGCAGCCCCTGGCGGGTTAACACCAATACCACAGGGCCATCGGTATGCTCCAGCGCCACCCGCCAGGCCTGTGCGGTTTCATTGGCATCTGCCGGACGGATCAAAGTAATATTGGGAATGGATCTTAACGAAATCAATTGTTCCACCGGCTGGTGCGTGGTACCATCCTCCCCCAGTCCGATGCTATCATGCGTATAAATAAAAACCGGTCTTATCTTCATGATAGCTGCCAGTCTTACCGGTGGGCGCATATATTCTGAAAAGATCAGAAAAGTGGCCCCATAAGGGATGATCCCTTTAGTGATAGCCATCCCATTTAAGATGGATCCCATGGCATGCTCCCTTACCCCAAAATGAAAATTACGACCCTCCCGATGCTGCGCACTGAAAGCAGGATAATTTTCCAGGTAAGTATCGGTAGAAGGTGATAAGTCGGCAGATCCGCCGATGAGTGCAGGCAGGCTACCAGCAATGGCATTTAGCACCTTTCCGGATGCTTTACGTGTGGCTATCTTCCCATCCGCCGTGGTGAACACCGGCAATTTATCTGTCCATCCTTCCGGCAATTTTCCACTGCTGAATAATTCATATTCCGCAGCCAGCTCCGGAAATGCCTGAGTGTATGCCTGATACAATTTGTTCCATTCTTCCTCCTTTTTGCTGCCTTTCTTACCCACCTCCCGGTAAAATTGCAGCACCTCCTCCGGCACTACAAAATACTGGTCAGGATCAAAGCCAAGATTCTTCTTTACCAGCTTCACTTCCTCCTCTCCCAGCGGCGCACCATGTGCCCCGGCAGTATTGACCTTATTAGGACTTCCATAGGCAATCTGGGTACGGACTTTTATCAAAGAAGGCTTTCCCGTTTCTGCTACCGCCGCCTTTACTGCTGCCGAGATTGCTGCCACATCATTACCATCATCTACAGTTTGTACATGCCAGCCATAAGCTTCAAAACGCAATGCTACATCTTCGGTGAAAGTGATACCGGTATCACCTTCGATAGAAATGTTGTTATCATCATAGAGATAAATAATATTTCCCAATTGCAGATGTCCTGCCAGTGATGCCGCTTCCGAACTTACCCCTTCCATCATGTCCCCATCACTGCAAATAGCGTAAATTCTGTAATTGAACAGCTCAAAGCCGGGCTTATTATAGCGGGCTGCCAGGTGCTGTTGCGCAATAGCCATTCCTACCCCATTAGCAAAGCCTTGTCCCAATGGCCCTGTAGTGATCTCTATCCCTGCGAGCAATCCATATTCCGGATGCCCCGCCGTTTTACTGTGCAGCTGCCTGAATTGTTTAATATCCTCCATACTGATATCATATCCGGTGAGGTAGAGGTAACTATATTGCAGCATACACCCATGACCTGCCGACAACACAAACCGGTCGCGGTTAGGCCATTCCGGATTAGCAGGGCTGTACTGCATACTTTCTGCCCATAGCACATGCCCCATAGGAGCAGCCCCCATAGGCATTCCCGGATGTCCTGAATTGGCTTTCTGCACGGCATCTGCCGCCAATACCCGCACGGTATTGATCCCCCAATCTGCGATAGATTGATTTTTAGTATTCATGATGGGAAGGTTTTGTGTAGAGGGCACAAAAGATGGGCCAAAGGGGGAAAGGCTGTATCGATGAATGATAATTGCGGTGGGTTAGCCTTCTAAACAGGCTTCGTTTTTAATTTTCTGCATTAACACCGAATTAACATTATTCTGAAATCAAAAACTCATTTTTGATTTTCATATTTATCAACCATTATTTTTTTAAACACGTTGTAATGTCTTCCTCTCCCCCATGATTCACCATTGTTGAATCCCTATTATTACAAGCGCTGTTTAGCATACCTTAAAATCTTAAACCGCAATCCATGAGAATCTACCTGCAATTATCCCGGAACACTCAGCTCATTCCATTTAATTATCATCAGTACCTGGCCGGGGCAATACATAAGTGGCTGGGAAAAAACGGAGAACATGGACAAATATCTCTTTACTCATTCTCCTGGATACAAAACACCAAAAGCACTGCAAAAGGTATTCACCTATCCCCGGCCTCTTATTTCTTTTTCAGTGCACATGATGAGTTGCTCCTCAAAAAGCTTTTGCGTGGCATCCGTACTGATCCGGAATGGGCATTTGGCAGCCGGGTAACGGAGGTGCAGATATTGCCTGACAAAACGTTTTCCAATAGAGAACGGTTTACCACCGCCAGCCCGGTGTTTATTAAAAGAAAAGGGGAAAACAATAAAGAAAAACATTTTACCTATGAAGATCAGCAATGTGACCTCTTATTAACAGAAACACTGAAGCATAAATTGCAGGTAGCAGGTATTTCAACAGAAGGCGTGAAGATCTACTTCGACAGAACCTATACTAAAGCAAAGGCTAAACTCTCCCGGTATCGCAGTATTCATCACAAAGTGAGCGTTTGCCCTGTGATTATCGAAGGTTCCCCGCAACAAATTTCATTAGCCTGGAACAGTGGCATCGGCAACTCTACCGGCATCGGCTATGGTGCATTATCATAAACTCCGCATATGATCTATTATATAGTACAATATACCGGTCCATTCGGGTTTATTAAACCATGGACCGCCGTACGGGATAGTGAAACATTCAGCCAGCAATTTTTAACACCCTCCATGATCGAAGGCATCCGGCAAAAGCTGGAGGTAGATAAAATACTACGGTACCGGCTTACCTATGAAGCCATCTCTTCCCAGCAGGAAAGAACGCAAACACGTGGATGGGAATACAAGAAACCACATAAAACGATGACCCGGCCTCAATCCATCCTGACCAGAGGTGTTATGGTCAATCCATTACTATTGCTGGCATTTGAGACAATGGAAGATGCCCGAAAATCAGCAGTACAACATATTTGTTTGTGCCGCAATGAAGACCTGCTGCTGCCAACAGAAGAGATCCTCACTATGGATGAAGCCAGTTTCAATACCCTACCAGGTTTTGAATTGATATTTGATCATAGGGAACAATCCTTCCTTGTTGGTCATAACAGATATGCTAACAGTGAGCCGATGTATGGCTGGTTACAAATTACAGACACCCCTGTATATACCAGAAATGGAAGCATATAAACACTTGTGGGCAAAAGGAGAGGATGCAGGAAGTACTCCCCTTTGCCAGCATCTCTATGAAGTTAAAGTAGTGGCTTGCAAAATAGCTGCACATTTAGGTATGGATACCCGATTAGCTGCTATCGGCGCAATACTGCATGACATTGGCAAAGCAAGCCCCCTCTTTCAAAAGCGATTGAGGAAAAGTTATCGCCCCCAGGCTACCGACAGATCATTCCGTCATGAAATTGCCTCGCTCTTTTTTCTTTCTCTGGTACCTGAACGCGACTGGGAAGTAATTGTGCAAATGATCGTAGCACATCATAAATCTCCCTATCAGGATGCAGGCAATAAGGGCATTCTGGACCTTCATATCAACAATCCGGACAACTTTGAATTTCATGCCTTGGATTTTGAAACATGGAGCCATGATGCACTGGCAATACTACAACATTTTGGATGGGATGTACCACAAACCATTACGCTGGAACAAGCAAAAAGAAGTTATTTATATGCAGTGGAGTATTGCAAACCTCCCATACAGGATGCATCCATCTGGAAGGGCGTATTACTGGCCGCAGATCACATGGCATCCGGTATAGATCAAATCACCCCTGCGTTGGTGGCATCCTTATTTAGTACCCCCGATTTATCTTTTTACAAACGGGAAAACGTATTATATCCCCTCTCTCAAATATCTGCTGATAATACCAGGCCCCATACATTAGTAACAGCACCCACGGGAGCCGGGAAAACCGACTTTCTGATGAGACGTTGTAAAGGACGGGTATTTTACACCCTTCCCTTCCAGGCATCAATCAACGCTATGTTTCATCGTTTTAAAGCGGACCTGAAGAATACTGCTGCAGATATCCGCCTGCTACATGCGGCTTCGGCTATTACCATTAAGGGTAATACCATCACGGAAAAAATATTGCAGCGGCACGTGGGTGCAGCAATTAAGGTCCTTACCCCTCATCAACTGGCAGCGATGGTTTTTGGGACCAAAGGATACGAAGCCATTATGACAGATATTATGGGATGTGATGTAATACTGGATGAAATACATACTTATGCAGAAGTATCACAAGCCATTGTACTGAAAATAATAGAGATCCTGCAATTTCTTAAATGCAGGATACACATAGGCACCGCTACCATGCCCACCGTATTGTATAATACCATTCTTCAATTGCTGGGTCCTCAAAATGTATATCAGGTAAGGTTGCCGGATAATATCCTTCAAACATTTAACCGGCACATCATACATAAAGCTGCTGCTATATCTGATGCCATTCCCACAATAGAAGACGCCATAGCCAAAAAACAAAAAATCCTATTGGTATTTAACCAGGTGGAACGTGCGCAGGAACAGTTCCAGCACCTGTCAGAAAAATATCCGGATACTCCCATCATGCTTATCCACAGCAGGTTTAAAAGGAAACGAAGGAGTGAGTTGGAAAAGTTACTTAAAAGCGGGTTTAATGAAAAGAAAGGAGCCTGTATTGTAATTGCTACCCAGGTAGTTGAGGTCAGTCTTGACATCAGCTCTGATGTAATGGTTACGGAGTGTGCTCCTTTAGATGCTATGATCCAGCGTTTTGGCAGGATCAACAGAAAGCGTACCCTGGCTAATATCGGGCAGTTAAACCATATCTATATACTTGAGCCACCTGCCAGTGAAAATGAAGCCCTGCCTTATCGGTTAGCAACACTCATAAAAAGCTATGATATCTTACCGGATGATGCCATACTGGAAGAACTGGAGCTACAAGCTAAGCTGGACGAAGTATATCCGGATATCCAGCCTTTAAATATTGACATGAATACCGTCTTCAAAAATGGGAAATGGTGTATTAAACGCTTAACTCATCATCCTAAATCCGCTTTATTTGAATTGCTGGATATTGATAGTGTTACCTGTATTTTACAAAGCGATAAAGAAGCTTATGAATGCGCCTCAGGTATTGAGCGGATGGAAATGGAAATCCCTGTAAGCTACAAAAGCATTGCCTACTATCAATTAGATCAGATTAAAGCAGGAAGCCGGCCCTTTATCATTCCGGATCATGCATATTCAAACGAAATCGGCTTTATAAAGAAGCAGGTCAGGACAGCACTATATGATGTAACAGTACGTATGCTCTAAAACTAAATATCCAATATGATAGCTTCATCCATAGGAAAGAAATTCTTACTGGCTTATAACCAAAAGCACCACAGCACTTATTCAGCTAAAGAATTTTTCAACACTATCTACTTCCCATTGTTCTTTGATCACGATAAATACGCACAATGGGTAACGAATTCTCCTTTTGTGCAGGGAATAAAGAAAGGTGTTGCACCAACGGCAAATGAGCGAAAAGACAAACTGGCTACATTAGCCCAAAAGATTGGTAATGGTAAAGCGGATGCCAGTATTGCTATCGGTTATCCTTCACTGGATATAACAGCTACCACCTCCGGGCAAATAACAAATATGCAGCTACCACTGGATGAAACCGACACTTATGCCTCCTGGATTGGCAGTGGCCTTGGTGTAGGCATTCAGGGAGGCATGTCTATTCTTTTTGACAATGCTGAAATATTGTTGCACATTTTTGAGGGTTGGGAATACTATAGGGCTGCTTTGAACCAAAATCCTAAACTGAGAGGTAATCAGATCAATACCTGGAATGGACAGTGGCTGGCACACAGGTATGATCCTTACACGTATGTTCCCGATGATCCGACTCCTCCACCCGGGATCTATGACGTTACTAAAGAAGGTATTATGGAAGTAAGGACTATCAGCTGGGTACGTATACTGATAGGTATTGCTACACAGTATGCACTTCCCCAATTAATGGGATATGTGTATAATCTTGGGCAAATGAATACTACCATTGGCTTTATTCCATTTGCCCTTCCAAACATCAGATATCCCAGTGAGTTGTACAAAAAGTTAATTAATGAAGCAGAATTTATAGCCCATCATAATAAAATCGAAAGTCTGCTGGGTAGTGCTTATGGATTTATACAGTCGTGCCGCATGGGGGTAATAGGTATTAAAGCCCTTGAGCCAAAAGGATTGCGCGAATATATGCCCGGAGGTAAGGACACCAGCCTGCCGAATTATAAAAAAGCAGATCAGGACAAAATAATCAGTTTTAACACTTATCAAATCTGGCTACTTGCTATGTTAAAAAATGAAACACTCTGGGATACTTCCCTACAAGCTGCGCAACTCTTTAAAAAATATGAAGATGGTGCCAAAAAAGTAACTACGGGCCGTTCCCGTAGCTCTGAAACCGTATTAGGTTCCACCAACAAAAAGGTGTTTATCGAAAATCTCATCCCCATTCTTAAAGAGGTGGAAGATAAAGACAGCTTTGAAGCATTGGCTAAAGCGGTTCATTTAATGCCTGCTGATAATTTCTCCTACTTTATCACGCTTATCCGGTTCCAATACGCAAAAATTAATCACTAAATATTTCTTATGACACCATACATTTATCTGAGGGCATTAAAAAGAGCAGAACATACCGTTTTCTGTGTACAAGATGGCCAGAAATCTTATTGGGATCCACAATTTAATACATGGGTAGCATTTTCCAGTGGTCAACAGGTAAAGCGATCTATATTGGATGCTTTTACCTCTCTATTAAATATCCCAACTGCCCCTGTCACTTTCAACTACAATATTGTAGTGAAGAAAGACAGGAAAGAACTGGAAAATAAGGAGCCCTGGTCACCTTGCGACCCTTCTTATTTTGATCAGCTTTTAGGTGGCTGGATGCGTGCAGGAGATGGCATCACCTTAAAGCGCAGGAGTCCGCTTTCCATTTCTGCATTGCGGCCTATTCATCCTCTTTTAGCACGTATGAGCAAGGAGAATATCACCTTTGACAGAAGTAACCGACCGGATCATCATCCGGTAAATGTACGCATGTCTGGCAGTGATACCTTACTCACCGAGGAAGAAATCGACGTTTTCCTTTCAGAGAATAACCGTACACTGCCCAGAAGAAACTGGATACCGGACAACCAACGCACCAGTGGATTATTTGTGTATGACGTAGCTATCGATTTACGTACGTTATTCAGCGTTTCTCTTAATCAGCATGAGCCAGAGTTATCTAAAGAAGTCATAGAAAAACTACAATCCAATGGCTGGGTAGCATCTAAAACTACTTTTGGTAAATGTCTTGTATTACCCAAGGCAGAACGGGATAAAGTTATCCCCGCATTAGCACATGCACTCATCAACTGGCGCATTACCTCCAACCAGGCCAGGACATTCAGCTTAATGGAAACACTGGCCGTATCTATCAGCGATAATGCCAATAAAATAGCCGGTTCTATCAGAGCGAAACTTACTGATGATGGAGAACGGCCTAGCGCCAAACCTATTGTGGATGAATCAGCAGGAACTGATCTCTATATTACACTGCCTTGCTCCAGCTATATTGTTACAAACAATGAATCAGCTGATGCGTTGGACAAAGCAACTGAAAAACTGATAGACATGATGCAATCTTTTGATTACGAAAATCAGATTATTTAACCCCTCCTATCATCCCTGGCTGTAATTGGCCAGGGATTTTATTATCTGCTACATTATGGTCATTGCCATACACATTAATTACTATCACATTATAGAATCGTCGCTCCCCAGTGTTTTTTATACAATTGCCAATCGACGATAAAAAGCTTATTATTATTTATACAAGCAAGCCACAGACGGGGATTTTAATATAAATATGAAACGGGTTTTAATTATACCGTAAAGGAATAGAAAGCACGCTATCGAATTCATGCAGGCTAATTACGATGATGTTTTAATTGTACCGTAAAGGAATAAAAAGATTAATCTTGTCCATCAAAGGGCAAGCTTCAATCTCTCTCCTCTCTGATCTGATATGCTAATTCTACAGACCACTGTTCTACATTAGGTTGTACCGCAGGATCTGTGAGATAGAATTCAAATCGTGCGCCCCAGATCTCTGTGAAGCCTGTTTTACGATTGTTCCAGCTAAGTCCTTGCGTAGCGCCCCATATTTGCAGGATATCAAGAGATTGATCCAGACCATCGGGATTACCGGTATGAATCAGGGTAGCATAAGTTCCTGCAGGTATTACGCCAGCAATGATACGACCATTTCCAGGCAGTGCTGTTTCAACGGGTATTCCCACTTCGATATCGAAAGGTTGATCCTGGTTACCTATTGCCCAATAACGGAAGAAGGGAGGTCCCGCCCAGGGAATATTATTTTCTTCCATCCATTCAATAAGTTCTCCTACTAATGCAGTAGCTTTTCCCCATTCCCGGAGTGATACTTTGATGGGTATGGACAAATAGGGTTGTTCATCGCGAACAACCAATCGGGGTACCTGACGGTTGATCCTGGTCATAAGGATATCCTGTTTAACAGCCACTGCCGGAAGCAACGTGGCTCATTTAGCTAAACTATCACAATTTAGTACACAGCAGCGGGCGCAAATACGACAATATCCGAGGGCAAATACGACAATTTTCATACAACCATACGCCCCCCGGTACAATATTTGTCACCTACAGATAGAAATATCAGGCATTACATCGCATTCTGGAAAGGGGTACAAATAACAGCTTAACTCATGAAACAATTCGACGCCATTGTTATCGGATCCGGACAAGGAGGCACACCGCTGGCCAAAAAACTGGCTAAAGCAGGATGGCAAACTGCCTTAATAGAAAAACGCGCTATTGGGGGTACCTGCATCAATGATGGCTGTACGCCTACCAAGGCTATGATTGCCTCTGCCAAAGCAGCCTATACCATTCAAAACAGCGCCTCACTCGGTGTGTTTACACAACCAGCTGCTGTTGATATCAAAAAAATAGTAGCCCGGAAAAATGAGATTGTGCGATCATTCCGCGAAAGCAGTGAAAAAAGCCTCCGGGAAACCGCTAATCTCACGCTCATAGAAGGGGAAGCGTTCTTTTCAGGTAAAAAATTGCTGACTGTTAACTTGCGGGATGGAGGTACAGCAGCCCTTTCAGCAGATAAGATCTTCCTTAATGTGGGCGCTACCACCAATATTCCCCCGGTAGAAGGATTAAAAAATGTGCCTTACTATACCTCCACCACCCTGCTGGATGTGGAAGAAATACCCCGTCATCTGGTCATCCTTGGAGGTAATTATATTGGTCTTGAATATGGGCAAATGTTCAAACGGTTTGGCAGCCAGGTAACTATTCTCGAAAGAAGTGCCCGCATCCTGTTGCACGAAGATGAAGACATCGCCCAATCGGTCAAAGAAATACTGGAACAGGAAGATATCCACATTCACACCAACAGCTCTGCTCAAAAAATCATACAGCACCCCGACCATACACTGGAAATAACATTTACCACCAATGATACTATCAACATCATCACAGCTTCACATCTCCTGGTAGCTACAGGACGTACTCCGCAGACGGCTGCTTTGCAATTACATAAAACAGGGGTAGATATGGATGATAAAGGGTATATTAGAGTAAATGATCAGTTGGAAACAAATGTGCCGGGCATCTATGCGCTGGGCGATGTGAAAGGAGGCCCCGCTTTTACACATATTTCCTATAATGACTACATCATTTTATCTGAAAACCTGCTGGAGCATGCAGGTGTTTCTATCAAAGACAGGCCAGTGCCTTATTGCATGTTTACCGATCCCCAACTGGGCCGTATCGGACTTACTGAACAAGCAGCCAGGGAAAAGGGCTATGCTGTTAAGGTAGCTTTAATATCGATGGACAAGGTAGCCAGGGCTATTGAAACGGGGCAAACCCAAGGTTGTATGAAAGCAGTGGTAAATGCAGATACAGATGAGCTGTTAGGTGCTGCTATACTCGGATCAGAAGGTGGAGAAGTAATGTCTGTACTACAGATGGCCATGCAGGGCCATATCACCTGCAAACAACTCAAAAAAAATGTATTTGCGCATCCGCTTTATGCTGAATCAATTAACAATCTTTTCATGAAGCTGGATAAATGACCACACAACAATATGAGTATTTTTCTCCTCACTCCTGCCGGAATAGTAGGGTCCGTTGAAAATGAAGGTATAACAGGAGTGATAAAATCATAGCATGATAAAAGTTGAACATGTAAGTAAATATTTCGGGAATGATAAGATGGCAGTGGAAGATATTTCTTTCCAGGTGGAGGCAGGAGAAACGCTGGTTCTGCTAGGTACCAGCGGTTGCGGGAAAACAACTACCCTGCGTATGATCAACCTTCTACTTACCCCTTCTTCCGGGAATATTTATGTCAATGGCCGGAATATTAAAGAACAATCACCTGAAATCCTGCGCAGGGGAATCGGATATGTGATGCAGGATAATGGCTTGTTCCCCCATTATACCGTAGCAGAAAATATTGCGGTCGTTCCCCGGCTGTTAAAATGGGAAACGCAGCGCATCCAATCACGCACCACCACACTTTTACAGAAACTACACCTGCCTCCGGCAGAATATCAGCAAGCCTATCCCCGCCAGCTTAGCGGCGGCCAGCAACAACGTGTAGGGCTGGCCCGCGCATTGGCAGCAGATCCTCCGGTACTGCTGATGGATGAACCCTTTGGTGCATTAGACCCGGTGACCCGCAGCAACGTACGCAAGGAATTTAAATCGCTGGATGAATTGCAAAAGAAAACGATCATCATGGTAACCCATGATGTACAGGAAGCATTTGAACTGGGTGACCGTATCTGCCTGCTGAACAAAGGACGCATACAGCAAATAGGCACGCCGGCAGCACTGCTCTTCAAACCTGCCAATGATTTTGTCAGTACTTTCTTTGGCTCACAACGCCTGCAGCTGGAATTGCAAACGGTTACCCTCCAGGACATATGGGCATATCTTCCTGTGCAAAATAAGACTTCTAAAACCGGCGAAAAACTACTTTCTGCCAGCACCAGCTGCTGGGAAGCGCTGGAAGTGACTTCCAATGGTCAGCCACTGATCATTCAACACCACCAGGAAAACAAACAAGCCGATAACCAATTACTCATGGCTGCATTCAGTCAGTATAAAAATAAGTAAGGGCATGCAGTCTTCACAACCGGGATTCTGGGAATTTATACAGCAACAATCCGACAAACTGCTGGAGCAAACGCTGGAACATATCGGGCTCACTTTTATTTCATTATTGATAGCTGTGCTCATAGGCGTACCATTAGGTATCCTTATTGCCCGTAAAAAACAATGGGCAGGTACCATACTCAGTGTAGCCGGGATTCTTCAGACTATTCCCAGCATTGCACTCCTTGGGTTTATGATCCCCTTATTGGGAATCGGTCCCCGGCCTGCTATTGTAGCATTATTCCTTTATGCATTATTACCTATTATCCGCAACACCTATACCGGCATCAGGGAGGTCAGCAGCGCAGTAATAGAAGCCGCTACCGGCATGGGCATGAGTCCGCAGCAAATATTGTATAAAGTACAACTACCATTGGCAATGCCTGTCATCCTTGCAGGTATCCGCACGGCAACGGTGATCAATGTGGGCGTAGCTACGCTGGCAGCCTATATTGCAGCAGGCGGATTAGGCGAGTTTATTTTTGGCGGGATCGCGCTCAACAATACCAACATGATCCTCGCAGGCGCTATTCCCGCCGCGCTGCTGGCCATCCTGTTCGACTGGCTGCTGGGTATACTTCAGCAACAGAAACTCAAAAAACTTAACACGGCCATATGGGCAATGCCTGCCATCCTGTTATTGCTTTCCTCTTTTTATTTGTTGCCCAAGGCTTATGGATCCAAACTACTAGCTGGCTTTACGGCAGAATTTATGGGCCGGCAGGATGGCAATATCGGGCTGAAAAATGTGTATGGGCTCCACCTCCGCACCGTGGTAATCAATGACAACATTATGTACAAAGCGGCCTACGAAAAGAAACTGGATGTTATCAGCGGCAGTAGCACGGATGGTCGTGTAAGGGCCTTCGACCTGTTGGTATTACAGGATGATAAAAATATTTTCCCGCCCTATTATGCCGCACCTATTGTACTTCAGGAAACCCTGGATAAATATCCTGAACTCGAACCGGTACTAAATAGCCTGTCCGGCATTATTAATGATAGTATAATGACGGAACTGAATTATCAGGTGGATGAGCTGAAGCAAAACCCCCAAGCAGTAGCGAAAGCATTCCTGACTGACAAACAATTATGGAAGCCCGCCCGCAATGGGAAGAAAGGTACTGTAACAATAGGAGCAAAAATATTTGGAGATGGCTATATCCTGGCAAATTTGTACAAATTCCTGGTGGAAGGTAATACGGATTTGCAGGTCATTACTAAAACAGGACTGGGCGGCACCAAAATATGCTTTGAGGCTTTAACCAATAAACAGATTGATATGTATCCTGAATATACAGGCACCGGACTGATGGTCATCCTCCAAACAGCGCAACCTGTTATAGATGCTCTGATAAAGGATAAACAGGCAGTATACGACTATGTAAGCAGAGCGTTTATGCAACAATACCATATTAAATGGCTGAAGCCTGTAGGATTTAATAACACCTACGCGCTCATGATGCGGCGGGAACAAGCGAACGCCCTAAAAATTCAATCTATTTCTGATCTGAAAAACTATTTAGTGCAGCAATAACCACCAGCTTATGCAACTGATAAACGATTTTAAAACAGTACGGCAACGCACCATACAGATATGCGCACCATTGAAAACAGAGGACTATGTAGTACAGCCGGTTGTAGATGTGAGCCCTCCCAAATGGCATCTGGGGCATACCACCTGGTTTTTTGAAACCTTCCTGCTACAGCCTTATGCAAAGGATTATACAATCTACGATGCGGACTACAATTTTGTTTTTAACAGCTACTATGAAACAATAGGCGCCCGGGTGATACGTACCGACAGGGGCAACCTGAGCCGCCCGGCAGTAGAAGATGTATTGCGCTACCGGGAACACGTAGATGCTGCTATGGAGCGTTTTCTGCGACAGCCGCTTTCCGAAGAAATAATGGCACTGGTAATCCTGGGATTGAATCATGAAGAACAACATCAGGAGCTGTTGTATACAGATATCAAATATATTCTCGGACACAACCCGTTATTTCCTGCATATAGTAGTACAGCAGCTCCACAAGTGGCAGCCACCGATACTCCCGCCATGCTATCCGTAAAAGAAGGGATTTATGAGATAGGCTATCATGATAAGGGGTTTTGTTTTGATAATGAATTAGGCAGGCATAAAGTATACCTGCAGCATTATACTATCAGCAATGTCCTGGTGACCAACCAGGAATACACTGCTTTTATACATGCAGGTGGTTATAGTAACTTTAGATACTGGCATGCAGAAGGATGGGATTGGGTAAAAAACAACCAGATAACAGCCCCGCTCTACTGGTACCAGGTAAATGGGCAATGGATGCACTACACCTGGCAGGGACTGCAGCCACTGGATCCGGAAGGTATCCTTTGCCATATCAGTTTCTATGAAGCGGCAGCTTTTGCAGCCTGGAAGGAAATGCGCCTGCCTACCGAATTTGAATGGGAAGCCGCGGCAGCACAATTTAATTGGGGGGCACGCTGGGAATGGACAGAAAGCGCCTATCTGCCCTACCCGGGATTTATCAAAGCACCAGGGGCTATTGGAGAATATAATGGTAAATTTATGGTCAATCAGATGGTACTCCGGGGCGCCTCCGAAGTAACTTCTCCGGGACATAGCCGTATCAGCTACCGTAATTTTTTTCATCCACACCTGCGCTGGCAATTTACAGGAATCAGATTAGCCAGGTAACTTAAAAACCACCGAAGATGAATACCACCACTGTAATCACCACGCTACGTAACCACAGTGCATACGCAAAAACATCCAATACTTTTTACAAAGATGTGCTGCAGGGCCTCACCGCATCCCCCAAATACCTGGACTCCAAGTATTTTTATGATGCACATGGCGATCTCCTGTTCCAGCAAATCATGCATTGCCCGGAATACTATCTTACCAACTGTGAAATGGAAATCCTGACACAGCAAGCCAGTACTATCGTAAATACCTTAAAGAAACATACCAATGGTTTTGATGTGGTAGAACTGGGTGCGGGAGATGCGACTAAGTCATTTCACCTGCTGCAGCAACTGATCGCGGCAGCTATTGACTTTACCTACTTCCCTATCGATATTTCCGGGAATGTGATCGCTACATTAAAAAAACAACTACCAGTCAAGCTCCCCCATCTTCAGCTCCACGGCCTGCATGGAGAATACTTTGACATGCTGCAGGAAGCTGCTGAGATATCAGAAAAAAATAAAGTAGTGCTGTTCATGGGGGCTAATATTGGTAACTTTACCATTGAAACGGCCCGGCAATTTTGTAAACAGCTGCGCAACTACTTACGACCTGGTGACCTGCTGTTAACCGGTTTTGACCTGAAAAAAAATCCCCAGCAGATACTTAATGCCTATAATGACAAACAGGGTATTACCAAAGCGTTTAACCTGAATCTGTTACAACGTATTAACCGTGAGCTGGGCGCAGATTTCAATACTTACAATTTTGATCATTATCCTACTTATGACCCAGGTACTGGTGCCTGCAAAAGTTATCTGGTAAGTCTGGTTAAGCAAAGGGTCAATATTGGTGAGGATACCTTTATTGATTTCAGGGAAAATGAAACCATCTACATGGAAATCTCTCAGAAATACAGTCTTGAAGAAACGGATCGGTTAGCCGCGATTACAGGTTTTACGCCAATAGCACAATTCTTTGATAAAAAAAGATGGTTTGTGGATTGCCTCTGGAAATGTAGCTGACCCTAGATAACATTTTCTTTACTTTCATTTAAACACACATGAAAACACCTGCTTCTTCCAATGCCAATAACCTGATACTGATCAAAACATTGCAGGAATTACTGCATGGCGGCCAGGCCCATGCCACATTCCCTGATGCTGTAAAAGACCTGCCCATAAAACTACAGGGGGTAGTACCGGAAGGAATGCCATATAGTATCTGGCAGCTTGTGGAGCATATCCGCATTACACAATGGGATATACTGGAGTTCTCATATAATCCCCAACACGAATCTCCCACATGGCCGGAAGGATACTGGCCTGCCGAAGCAATACCTCCCAACAAAACAGCGTGGAAGGACAGTATTGCACAGATTGATAAAGACCTCAAAGCATTTATAGCATTATTAAAAGCACCGGATAGTGACCTCTATACTCCCTTTTCCTGGGGCTCCGGACAGACTTTACTACGGGAAGCTATGCTGATAGCAGATCATACCAGCTACCACACCGGAGAAATAATTGTGATCAGAAGAATGTTAGGCGCCTGGAAATAAAAAACCACCTGCGCCAGCATCGTAAGGTGGAAATACATCCTCGATTACAACAAGCGCAAGTGGCTTTACTAAAACAACTATGTTGATCAATTAGAGCGAACTATCACAATTTTCACCCGGATCATAGACCCTGGTTTACTAGCACCTGCACCATCTGCATCCTGCACTTCCAATGTAAGCGACCCAGGCTGATGGGTATAAGAGAAAGAAACGCCATTATACACATTGGGAATAGCTTCATAAGCCCCCGTTCCACCAGCACTTACCGAAACAATAATACCATCAATATCATTCACATCATTATCGATCTCCGGCATTTTAATCGTTACCATATAAGTTCCTGTTTCCGTATTCAATGTCCATGCACCTGTCTGAACATCCTGAATAATGGTCTGGTTCAGATTCTGGGGCACTACCACCTCCTCCTTTTTACAGCCCGAACTCCATATGCAAAGAAATAGCAAGGGTAAAAGTGCTAATGTTTTCATATAAATGTATTTACTATAACATTTATACAAATACTATGCTAAAAAATGAAAACTCTGCTTATGAGCTGATTAACAACTAATAATTCTTTACCCATTTTTTTAATTGCTCATTCTTTTCTGCTACAGAAAGATCTTTACCATACTTAAACAATACTTCTTCCCAGTCGCCATACATAGGGTTAGGCAGCACAATAAAACGGGTACCAAACTGTGTGGCCCCATTTACTACCAGACTGTCCCTGTTTTCATATGTTTGCTTGTCAAATGCAGTAGCAAAATCTCCCAGATTATCTCCCAGCAGCATAATGATGTTATGACCTGCAGCTACCAGATTACGCCGTTCATCTTTACTTGATGTGGTTTGCTTCAAGGTGAGATGAGCGTCATCAGCATCGGGGAATCCCCATTTCTGCAGGTTCTCCAATGTTATCTTGCGTTCTGCTTCCAGCCGGTTGGTAATATAAAATACCTTTACCCCCTTTGAAGCAGCGTACTTTAAAAAAGATAAAGCGCCTGGCACCGTATCACATGCTACCCGTGCTGTCCATTCCATCCAGGAAGCATCAGAATACATTTCTCCATTTAAAGCCTGATGAACGTAATACGGACTGTTATCCAGTACTGTTTCATCGATATCTGTCACAATAGCCCTCGGCATTTTGGACGGTTGCTTCAGCAACTCATTTAAGCTTAAAGTAGCGGTGTAATATGCCTGAAAGCATAAGGCTTTGTATTCTGCAGCGCGTTGCTGCCATAAAGCGCCCCACAATGGCCCGTGAGGGTATAATCCTGCTGTTTCTGCTTTAGCAGTCACAGTCACCGGCTTTTCCTTACAGCCGGTACCTCCTAATAATGCAATAAGAATGCCTGTCTGTATAACTATACACTTCAATGTTTTGCTCATGCCTTTTTCGTTTTAATAATTCTCCAAGTTACTGTTGCTGCTTCTCTGGAAGTCTATAAGGTTAACCATCTGTTTACACGGTTATTAGGTCCTTCCAATACTACTTTATAAAAATTGGAAGGATATTTACTAACATCAACTGAAACATGTCCGTCTTTCAGGGTAGCAGTTTTCACTAACGTATACACATCCTTTCCTCCTGTTTTAAAATTGTTGGTGGTTGTAAGCCATACTTTCACTTTTCCTTTCTTTTCAATAGGGGTCCATTTAATATCCAGTTTCCCATTTTCATGTGTCATCAGCGGTGTTACGAGAGATACTTTACCTATTAAGGGTACTCCATCAATCTCACGCGCATTTTCTTCAGGGATAGACACATTCAGAAAGCGCGCTATCGTAGGCATAATATCCACAATACCTGGTTCATTGGTTTTGAAATAAGGATCCAGCTTTACATTAGTGGTAATCCAGATGCTGCGCTCTCCCGCTGACTGTCCGCCATGTCCGCTACCGGTATTGGTGTCACGGCCATGATCCGTAGTGATCACGATCATCCATTCTTCGTTAAACGTTTTTTCTCTGTACTGGATAGCTTCCCATACTCTGCCCACCTGCACGTCCATCAACTCAATAGCTTTATAAAATTGCGGGCTGTAGCCATGACGATGTCCCATATCATCTGTATACTCTAGGTATATCCAGGAAAGATCGGGCGCCTGTTCCCGGATGCTGTTAGCCGCTTCTACGCTCACTTTTTCATCTATCAGGTGCATAAACTGCCGCTCATTGTCCTGAGGAAAATTAGTCTGATCCAATTCATACCCATCTGCTACTATATCCATTTTAATATTACCGGTTTGCGGTAATCCCTCTCCTATCAGCTTGGTACGGTTATCCTGCCAGGATGAAAAAATACCGATCTTTTTATCAGGATAAGCCGTTTTAAAAAAGCGGAAAATGGTACCATAATTATAATTAGGCGCGGTAATACTATTGTCCGGCACATTGTGCTTGTTTACCCAGGTGCCTGTCAGCAAACTGTTATAGCCCACTGCCGAGATAGTAGGTGTTTGTGAATATCCACCTTTTTCACCACCTACATAAGCATGTACATAGGTGCCCTGTTTAGCAATCGCGTCCAGGTTAGGTGTATTTACTTTTTCAAGGATAGCTGCCGGAATGCCATCAGCGATAATATATACCACCTTTTTCTTGCGGGCCTGCCCCAGCAAGGAAACGCTTACCAACATTGCCGTAAAAAGAAAAGACCATTTCTTCATGCTTCTATTTTTTTTAGTCATAAATACTTATTCCATTGTCATCATACTTCCTGCTTCACCGGCATTACGGCAGCCAGGATCTACCATCCATCTTCCAGCCTGCGTCTACATTTATCTTCAACCAGCTCAATATACCAGGCGCAATGTCCACCATTGTAGGTACCGTAGGCGGCAACGGTTTGTTACAAAGATCTATCTGCTGTTCTTCCCATAAAGGGTTACCTTTTATCGTCATATCCATTTGATTAGGACCATAATCCTTGATGACAGTGCCACTGCCATCAGTGCCTTTCCACCAGGCTACCAGATCTGCATAATTGGGATGTGCAGTAGTTACAGCTGTATCACACAAAGAGTAATTTTTGATCGTTTCATCACTTAGTATCGTTTTCCACAACCGGATATTTGTCATACTGATCTCGGCATTTCCCCACCGGCTACCAAAGGTTTCGGTGATATCATCGTCAATGACCAGTTTCAACCTTACATTTGGATTTAACTTGGTAACGCGCAGCATACTGGCCGACTTATACAATTTTCCATCCTGCCACAGGCGTACATCTCCTCCCCTGTCTACCGTCAGTGTTACATGGTGCCACTGATTATCATCCAGGTGCGGTGCATCGGTAGCATCAATATCAAACCTGTTGCCCGCTCCATCTCCTGCATTAAAACCTACGATAGGCCCCTTGGCATATATCACCCAGCCTACATTTCCCCCGGAATTCCAGTCTTTATTACCGATCAGTACCGGACCGTTATAGTTTTCCATTTGCGGAGAACGTACCTCAAACTGGACCGTAAACTGCCGAAAATCATCGAAATTAAGGGAAGCCGCATCTGTATAGGCATATTCCTTTAAGTTCTGATATTTTACCGTTTTCAGGGTATTGGCCGGAGGGATTACTTCTCTGGACAAAAAGCTCTTGTTGTAAAAAACAGTAAAAATATTCTGTTCCGCATAAGAACCACCACCATGACCATTTATATTACCACCATGATCTGTAGTAATAATCACCAGCCAGTCTTCATTGGCAATATTACTACGGCTGTTTAATGCAGTTAACATTTCGCCTACATATCCATCTGCCGTAGTAATGGCATTCATATATTCCGGTACAGCAGCATCATATCCGGACTGCTTACCTGCATTCTCCGGGCCATTAAAATTCACCACCATCATATCCGGATTATCATTCTTTAGGCGGCCAATAGCACTATCTTTTACTGCTATGTCATTATTATCCGCATTCACTTTTACATCCGCATGTGTGATCAGCTGTTCATTCAGTAACGGAGAAGCACAAATAGCTACCGTACGTAAAGAAGGGTTTAATGTTTTAATGTATTTATAGATCATGGGGTATTGCAGAAGATTATTGGGTGTGAACCCGTCATTGGTTACACCATGTTTGCTCCCCCATACACCGGTAAGCATAGAAGACCAACCTGGTCCGCTTAATGTAGGCGCCTGTGTAAGTGCGTCAAAGCTATATACTGCATGTGGTAATAGTCCTTTAATATTGGGAATCGCTGCATCCCGCATCACATCTCCCCTGCAACCATTAATAGCGATCAGCAATACTTTTTTTCCTGTACTTTTAATAACAGGCGCGGAAGTAGTATCCCCAGGCGCAACATCCCCCGGCTCTCCGACTACCGGAAATTTCTCCTTGAAGCAGGAAGCCTGCAACAATACCAATGCCACTCCCATAACAATAACAGCAAAATGCCGGGCGGATCGTATCAAATATTTTATAAGTGCCATCAACAAAAATTAATTAGATGATTGATTAATACCTCAGCAAGGCAATACGGTTAAATGACTGCAGGTCATACTTGTTAAAGTAGCCAACCACAAGGGTGGCATTAGTATTGGGCATATTGAGCAGCTGTGAAATACCGCCGGATATTGGTCCCAGGTTATTGAACTGCTGGCTCACCTTTCCATCTTCATCCAATATTACGGTACCACTGCGCTTCATACCAGAGAATAAGTCGAAGCCACCAGCTAAGAATATCTTACCATTTTTTAGCCGGGCTGCTGTGGATATAATACCATTGGCGCCATCCAGTGGACCATCGCCTACACTGAAGCTCTTATCTATGGCTCCCGTACTATTTAAAACCGCCACTTTCCTGGCAGTACCTCCATTCACTTTCAGGAATAGCCCTGCTACCAGGTATTTATTGCCAGGCATTGCTGCAACAGTATACACCGTATTATCAATGTCCGCACTAAAACTGTTGTCCAGCTGCCCTCTTTGATCCAGCCGTGCAATACGGTTGGCCGGTTTATCATGGTACTTTGTAAAATCGCCCACTATCATCAGTTTGCCATCATCCTGCATAATAGCGTTCATAATAAATCCATTGGCACCCGAAAAACTCCCCCTGGTAACAGGGTTATAATTAAAAGAAGAATCAAAGGAACCGTCCTCGTGCAGCCTTACAATGCCCTCCATTCTGATACTGTCAATTTTTACTGAATCCCGCAGATGATCTGCTGTGGAAATCGTAAAATCTTTCCGGAGAAAATGCCTGAAATAACCTATCACTACAATCTTTCCACTATCTGCAGTTTGCAATACTTTAGTAACAGGACCATCAAAATAGGCATTCAAAGCAGGCACTGTATCCTTCTTGCCGGTTTGCGTGGTAATGATAGTGCTGTCAATGGAGCCGTTCATATTCAACCTTACAATATTGGAAATATAACCAGGCTTAAAACGTTCATTATAATTACCAAAGCTTCCTCCTACTACATACTTTCCATTAGACTGCACTATTAACGAGGTTACTGTTCCTGCAACACCTTTACCCACTACAAAAGACTGGTCCAGGCTCCCATCGGGATTAATCCTCGCCAATCCCTTCACACCATCTTTTAAGCCGGAATTATCATAATCCGTAAAATTTCCGCCTATCATATACTTATTACCCGGAACATACTCAATACAGGTAATCCCATTATTAGCCCCAGGCACTGAATGAAATAAAGAATCGATGTATATAGGGCCACTAATCCTTACCTGTGGTCCTGCAAAAATCTGACGTTTAATAGTGAGTGTTACCAATCCACTACTAGCCAGTTCGGGGACTTTTACCTGGATACCATTATCTGTAACACCGGTGATCAGCCCTTCTATATCATTAAACTTTACCACCATCCCGCTATCCTTATACTTCATAAACCCTTTTCCTGTCAGTGTTACAATGGCACCTGCCTTTACAGTGCCCTGTAAAGGAGTTGTACTACTCAATTCAATTTCCAGTGGCGGCTTCGCTCCTTCATACGGATCCTTACCCACATACTTATCCTTTTTACAGGCACAGACTGTTGCAAGCACAGTAATACAAAACAGTATGGATAAATCTTTCATATACTTTATTGATAATTGAAAAACTTCGTGATAAAAACTTACTTAATATACTCTTGTACTGTTTCTGCAAAATCACTGGCATTGAACCCCCATACATGATTATCATCCAGCACATGTACAATACCGTTTTTTGTCTGCAAATCGGAGGTAGCCACCTGCGACTCCATATAAAAAGGAGATGCCAAGTCTCCTATGCTGGTAAACACCAACTTACGTGGTCCTACATCCTTTGTACCGCTATAATCACTGAATATCACACCCTGGTGCATGATATAGCCATCCAGTGATTCGATGTTCATGCCCCCGTATAGTTTTCTTTGTAAAGGATCATACCGGGTAATATCCTTCAGCATATATTTGTCACGGATGATATAGCGGGAAAGGTATTTCCGCCATACTTCTCCCGGTACTTCTTCCAGGCGCAGTGTATCCTTAAAATCATTATACCTTACGGCATGGATTACATTCATCGCCTTTTGAATAGCATGATCCGTTGGAGCATAAAAAGTATTCGTGGAATCACGCAGCTCACCTTCCAGTCCTGCCAACTTGATTACCTGTACCAGTGTATCAAAGAAAAAAGGTTGCGTTTGCAAAAATTCATAGCTGGAAATAGTATATACCCCTTTTTGCAGGCCTGAATCCCTGTAATAGTCTTTTTGGCAGGAAAGTAGTACGAGCGCTATCAATAGCAGACCTCCACAATAATTGACAAATTTTCTTGTGTGCATCATCATTGCCTGATTTTAATTTGCCCAATAACTATTTAATGTGATATTCGGATTGTTCACTCTGGCTTTGGGGTCAATAGGCCAGGTCCAGGCCCCGCGACTAAACTGCTCTGGTGTAAGAGAGTTGGCACATTGGTTAGGATCCATTACCCGTCCGGTACGTACCAGATCATACCAGCGGGATCCTTCACCTACCAGTTCCCGTTGCAGTTCAGAGAAAATAAAGTCTTTCAGGTCCCCATCAGAGGCTTCATACAATTTAGCTCCTGCACGTTTACGTACCAGGTTGAGCAACGTAATAGCCTGGTTATTCATTCCCATATCTGCCATCGCTTCTGCTCCCAACAATAACAGGCCACCGTAACGGAACATCATCAGATTATCATCGAAGAACCAGTTAACAGGATCACTTACATTGGAATATTTCAGGAACATGGTTTGTATAGTGCTGGCGTATGGCAGGTAAAACCAGAGATCGCGGCGTCGGTCAGCCTTATCCGGTGGGAACAGTTTTTTCATAAAGTCCCCTTTAAACCATGCCCAGGAATACGAGTATACAATCACCGGTTCATGCGTCATCCATTGACCTGGCGTTACATATTTGGTGGTAGCACCATAATTGGCATTTACAGAAAACTCAAACAAGCTTTCTTTTGTACGACCTTTAAAAAGAGTGTGAAAATCTTCTATCGGTAGCAATCCGAACTTACCGGAATTCACTACTTCCTGCACTGCTTCTACAGTGGCTTTCCAGTATTGCTGCTCATTTGCTTTATCAAAACCGGCCATCCACATATTCACGTTAGCAATCAGCGCGTAGACCGCACCACGTGCTGCACGCACGCCCCATTTTGCCGGATCATCATATTGCCAGGGCAGATCTTCTTTAATCGCTTCCAATTCTTCCAGGCAAAACTGCAGCACTTTCAGCATAGGTGTACGCGGCAGCGGGTCTTTATCATATGCTTTGGTATATAATGGCACATCACCATAAAGGCGGGAAATATAGAAATAAGTAAATGCCCTTACAAAACGTACCTCAGCCAGGTATTGCTTGGAATCAGCAGCAGACAAAGCCTTCACCTGGGGAATACGTTCAATATCAATATTACAGGCAGCAATAGACTGAAAGAAGGGATACCAGTCGCTCAGCTTCAACATCACATACCTTTCGGGATTTCCCATGCGGGTAGCATTTCCCAAATCATTCTCTCCTACCGCCTCAAAACAGACAATACGTTCTCCATCCCAGCTTACCTCCCCTGCACGCAAATCTCCATTAGCAAAATTATAAGGGCCATTGGTAATCAGGTCAAAAATGGCACCATAGGTATCTGCTACCGCAGACTCCACATCCTGCTTTGTATTCCAGAAAGAGTTGTCACTCAACCGGTCTATGGGTTTTACATCCAGAAAACTTTTGCAACTGCTTATGCAGAGTAAGCCCGTCAATAAAAAGGATATATATACTTTACGCAACATAGTTCTGCATTTTAAAATTCTATATTTAGTCCCAATGTTACTGATCGTGATAATGGATAAGTATCCAGGTAATCACGTCCCAGATCCGTTACTGCCTCCGGGTTCGGTCCGGAGTAACCGGTAATCATAAACAGATTGGTTACCGTAGCGTACAAACGCAATGCATTCATTCTATAACGCTGTAACAGTTTCCTGTCAAAAGCATATCCTACGGTTACCGCATTCAGCTTAATATAACTGCCATCTTCCTGGAATAATGTCTGGAACCGGTCATAAGAACCATTGGCAGAGAGATAATTATATGGATTGGGGTATTGCGCTACATTACCGTTTCCTCTCCAGTAGTTCAGGTCATTTAAGTCAACCAGTGTCTTGGCTTCATAAGGATTACGGAGATTAGCCAGGCGCCCGGACAATGCATCATTCAGCAATACCCTTTTGAAGAGGATAGAACCATTGAAATTGAGGCTGTAGTTCTTCCAGGTAAAGAAAGAAGAAAAACCACCGGTGATATTAGGTACGGGAGAGCCGGCTACCTGCTGATCGGCAGCATCCGAAATATAGTTGCCATTCACATCCCTGAACTTCATATCCCCTGCACGATAAATATTACTACCTGAACGGTAACGTAATCCGGTAACCGGGTCTACAGGCACATCATTATCTGAACGATACACCCCTTCAGATACATATAAGAAGTTAGCCAATCCGCTATAGCCTACCCGGTTGATAATAGTACCATCTGCCGCCAATGCCTGCGCAGCACCTGCGGGTAAGGAGAGTAATATATCCCTGTTTACAGCCCAGTTAAAGCTGAATGTCCAGTTGATCTTGGATTTTGCCGGTAGTGGTCTTACCGTAAAGGTGGCCTCATATCCATAGTTGTAAATAGAAGCCTCATTGGTATAGGTAGTGGCAAAGCCCGTAGAGGTAGCCAGCTTCCGCTCATACAGCATATCCTCTGTTGTTTTGGTATAGGCATCAAAAATCACACTCAAGCGGCCATTAAAAACACTCATATCAAACCCGTAGTTATATTGCTGTACCCTTTCCGGCTTCAGAAAAGGATTGGGCATATTACCCAGGTGGGGGGATATTCTCGTTACATTGTTATAGTTCCCTTTTACATCATACCAGCCTTGGGAAGCATAAATATTGGTAACAGGCCGGAGGTTTACACCATAGCTGAAACGGACATCACCATAATCTAACCAGGACCAATCTTCCAACCAGCTTTCCTTATTAAAGTTCCAGCGTAAGCCTACAGAAGGGCTCTTTGCCCACCGGTTTTTCAGCCCTGCATAAGAGTTACCATCCGCGCGGTAATTTAAGTTCACTACATATTTCATGTTGTAGTTATACTGCACGTTTGCTGCAAAGCCGATGGAATGCACTTCAGAAAAACCTCCTGCCAGCGGTACTCCCGACAGCCCTGAATAATAGGAGTTAAAGCCCAACGGACCATAATACACATTGTTGGGCCCATTGATCAGATCAATTACTTTATTATCTGATTTGGTCATTGTAGCTTCCGAGAACACGGAAGCATATACATTATGCTTTTCTTTCCAGCTATTGGAATACATCAGCATCGACCTGTTGTAAAGATTTTGCTTTTTACCGGTATAGCCGTACACCGCAGGCATTCCGGAATTAGCCATCGCAGGCTTAAAGGTGTCCTCAAGATCTGCTGTGTAATCAAAACTGGTATTGGTAGAAATCTGTACATGTGGTACCAGCTCATACATGGCATTCAGGTAAAAACTGGACATGTATGTTTTGGTATCATTCTTATTATAAATAGCATTGGAAAATTGTCCTACACCAATAAAATAAGAAGGGCCTGGCAACAGGGAGGATTCTATCGCTTTACCTGCACCCACATCTGTAAGACCATTACCACTTCCTTTCAGCTTCTTACCTAATCCCGCAGAAAGATAGCCGGACACCTGCAGTTTTTTAGTAGGATTGAAATTTACATTCAGGCTTAATGAATAGCGGTCAAAACCGGTATTCTTAATTACTCCCCGCTCGGAGTAATAGTTGAGGTTACTTTTATAGTTCAGTTTCAGATCACCACCGCTCACAGATACGTTATGCGAGTGGTTCTGGGTCATCTGGTAATAGATTTCCTGCCAGTTGGTAGAGTTGTTATAAAAAGGGTTCAAACTATCTGACAAGAAGGGAGTCAGAGAAATCTTGCGGATCTCGTCTATGTTATCTGTTCCCCAGATCATACGGGTACGATAATCTCTCTCCGCCATACCACCTATAGTTGGGCGAAGAGAAGGCGGGATGTTCATAAACAAATTACCGGTATAGCGAACAATCGGCACTTTGGAATTACCCCGCTTAGTAGTTACCACAATTACCCCATTGGCTCCTTTAGATCCGTATAAGGAAGTAGCTTCTGCATCCTTCATAACATCGATGGATTCTACATCTTCCGGCGGTATCATGGATAAAGGGCTGGTACCAGGTCCCTGCGACTGGAAACCATATTCAAAGCCGGCATTTGCATCTACCGGTATCCCGTCAATAACATATAAAGGAGATTGCGGTGTAAGGTAAGCATTCTGGCCGGAGCCCTGCACCATTACCTGGGAGATACCACGGATAGTAGCCGATCCGCGAAAACCAGGGGAGCCCGTCGTATTCTGTATGTTTAACCCGGCTACTTTCCCCTGCATTAACTGCTCTATATTGGAAACCGGAACATCCTTAATATCGTTTGCCGTAATACGTGCTACCGCCCCTGTTACAGTTTCTTTTGAACGTTTCTGATACCCTACCACTACCGCTTCTTTTAAAGCGGTGGCAGAAGAAACCATTTTTACTGTCAGGCTTGTTCTACCATTCACAGCTACCGTTTGAGCATCATAGGATATAAAGCGAAATTCGAGCCTGGCATTAGCAGGCACCTTTACCTGGAACTCTCCTTTTTCATTCGTCATTCCGATTGCCGAAGGCTTACCACCAGCAACATGCAATAAAATGGATACACCAGGCAAAGGAGTAGCATCTTCACTGGTAAGTACCTTTCCTTTTACTGTTACCGGTGCCTGTGCATATACTACTGCACACAGGCATAACAGCACCGGGCACAATTTGAGTATCCGTATGTAAAATGCAGCCATAAGCATACTTTTCAATTTCATGATGGATTGTAGTTATTAATCATTTTCAAAAAGTGGATCCCTCCGGAAAAAGAACATAATTGTCCAATCACCTGGCTCATAAATAGCGAAATCAAGTCCAAAGTTGGCATCCACCCGTCCTCCCCCGAAACCTTTCCGGCTGTATCCGAAGGAAACCCTGGCCTTTCCGTTTGCCGCATACTTTGTATTTAAACTGGTGAGTGGTATGGGATAAGCAACCTGATAGGTAACTCCTGTGGTAGTTTGTTGTCTGTCAAAACCATGTACCAGCTCATCCCATTTGGTTTGTCCAAACTTAGCAGGATCAATAGGGTTAAAATGCTGATCTACAAACTTGAAAGTGAGGGAATGCCCTTTTATACCGGTTTTCTGGATATACACGGAAACCAACGTGTCTGTAAACAGGCTGTCCTTTGTATAGTACATATTCTGTATTACACCAGGATGGATCGTATATGGTACCCGGTAAGATTTACCATCAGGTGTTTGTCTGGTTTCCTGCTTACGCTCACGGGTATACATATTGTATTCATATGGCTCGTATGGGACTTCTTTCAATGGCCGTAACCAGAAATCCTTAATCACCCTTTCATTCCCCTTATTCACAATCTTGATATCAAAAACATATCCTGAATCAGGGTAAGTACGAATTTTATCGGATGAGGCATTCCAGAAAATAAAGTCTCCGGATCCAGATCTTATTTCAAAGAAATTCTTTTCAGACCATATCCTCTTCTTTTCAATCTCTTCCAGTGTTTTTTCATATCCGTCATAGTCTCTTATCCACTGTTGTACTTTTATCTTTTCAGACAGTTCTGGTGCAGCTGCGCCATCTTTTTTACGGCGCATATTTTCAACGGTAAAGATCATGGGATAGGAAGAACCATCAGCGTTGAAATTTGTTTGCTCCAGCGCGGTGCGTCCCATAAAAGGTTCATACACATCCTTTTTATCAAAGTTGGCATTCTTGCTGAGGTAATCCTTTTTTTCAGGGAGCTTACGGCAGGATGCCAGCACCAGCACTGCTAGTATAACACTCCAGAAATTTTGGCAACACTTCATTGTCATAATATTTAGGTAAACAACCTTTTTTACTGCGCAATATATTTGATCGTTTCACTGATTATCCGGTAACCATCAGCTCCCAGATAACGGTAACTCAACCGGTAGGTATAGGTAACCGGATCAAAATAGCAAGGGCCATTTTTTTCTATGGTCTGATTAGCACTGCCTGGAGCAGGCACCAGTGTGATGGAATCCTTCGCATCAATAGTTAACCGGATCCTGTAATCAGATGCCAGCAGATCAGCACCTTCCGTTTCTATCGTATTAGCATCAATAGCCGTCAGTTTCTTTACCCGCAGCGTCCAGATCCTGCTATCCGTATTAGGAAAAGTAAGGGAACCGGAAGCAAAAGCACGCTCTTCTGAATAAAGGTTCTGCATCTCTTTTGCCTTATCCGCAAAAAAGTTGAACCCTAATAAGTGGCCAGGTTCCAGCACATGCACCACCCCATTATCCACATTAATATTTGAGGTAGTCACATAGGCAGATAACCAATCGCGCTCAAAGCGGGATCCGTTCATGTAAGAAAAACGGATGGTACCGGGACCTATATCTTTTACACCACTGGTAGCCTGATGTACTACCTTACCATGCATATTGCGCATCACCACCGAGTTTAATATCTGTCCGTCCTGTTCTGTAAAATTTGCCATTTCCCAGCGACCCGGGATAATATAGGGGCCCAGAATTACCCGCCAGGAAGCAGAATCGATATCATTTAATACCACAGGAGGCAATGCATTGGCTTGCCGGTATATATTGTATCCATTTAATGCTGCCAGCAAGTTCTGGTCTGTAGGTGCAAAAAACGTAACAGTATCTTTTTCCAACAGTGTATTTAAACCTGATTTTTTCAATACCAGCAACATAGAATCAAAGTTGTCTGTACGGGAGGCGAGGTATTGCTGAATAGTACCGGTATAACGTTGTACAGGCTCATATCTGGTATAGCTGTTATCCTTCCGGCAGCCGGTAATACTGATCAGCATAAGTCCTGCAGCCAGGATGCAATAGCATATATATTTTTGTTTCATCTTATCAGTATTAATGTTGCCAAAATTCATTTTGCTGAAGCGCCCGGTTGCCATTCATTACCTCTTTGGAAAGTGGCCAGTACAATGCTCCTGCCTTTATATCCTGTGCTGTAAAACGGGTGTAACCAGGCACCTGTTCAAATCTCACGAGGTCGAACCAGCGCCAGCCTTCGCCCAACAGTTCCCTCCTTCTTTCTTTCAGGATCGCATCTGCAATATGACCGTCCGCTACTTTGTATTCGGGAAGCCCGCGCTGGGATCTGATACTGTTGAGCAGTTGCGTGGCCTTATCAGGATCCCCCAGGAAGATCAATGCCTCAGCACGCAGCAACACGAGATCTTCATACCGGAAAATAACAATGGCCGACTGGTAGTTGCGCAAAGGATCTGCACCGGTAGTACTGAGTTGTCTTATCTTGCTGAACATCGGAATGGGGCTGCCAAAACCTGTAAAATAATTACCTAATGCAGTGCCGCTTTCATTAATGCCAAACCGGTTATCATTCTTCTCATTAAATATTTGCAGGATAGTATCATTCGGGATATAGATATCCGGTGTTTTTCTGGACACATAAGGTAGTGCCAGCGTCCAGTCTTCTATATGCCCACTGGCAGAAGCTTCCTGAAATTCTTTATCCGCAGGCAGTGCCAGCAATACATTGGCTGATTGCCCCTGGAAAACACCTCCCTGTGTATTGGTGAGGTTACCAATATCAATAATATCATAGCCCCCAAGTGCTTTATTATCAATCGCTATTTTGGTATATCTTTCTGTTTCCAGATAATTCCCTCTCCAGGCCGCAATATGTGCCAGTAATTGATAAGCAGCGCCTTTATTGGCAATAATCCCTCTCCAGTGACTGTCACTTTGCTCCCAGTAAAGCCCGGACTGCTCCGGTGACTGTCCATTATACCGCCAGGGTAAATCATTCAAAGCAGCCTGTGCTTCTTGTGTGATAAAATCCAGTATCGTTTGTCTGTCCGATTTTTGTACTTGTGGGAATGTGCCTTCTGCTGTCTTTGTAATCAGCGGTACGTTACCCCATATACGAACGAGATAGAAATAAGTAAGCGCACGCAAATAACGTACGTTGGCAATATCCAGCTTCAGGTTCTCCGCAGTATACCTGAAATCATTTTCTTTAACTTTAGCCAGCTTTTCCAGACACAGATTCGCCTGTGCTATTGCTGCATAAAATCTCCGCCAGTTTTTCCATTCTTCTACAACCGCTTCACTGGACCTCAGGTCATTTTCGGTTACTGCCGCGATATCGCTACGGGAAGTGCTTACAAAATCTCCGCCTCTTAACTCCCCATAAGCCAGGTAAGCATTATTATTTGACAGGGCAGCCCTTAACAAACCATAGGTACCAAAAACGGCCGATCTGGCATCATTCTTCACCTGCCACATTTGCTTTACCGGTACCATATGCGTGGGTGGTACATCCAGGGCTTTCTTACAGGACATGGATAATACCATGCCTGTAAAAACAACGCTACCTATCCGGATAAAAAATTTATTCATGACATGCTTGAATTTAAAAATCAATATTTACCCCAAGGGAAAAGGTCATTGGTAATGGTTGCGCATAACCATAATCATATCCGTAATAATCAGCCAGTGAAGGATCATATCCGGAATAGGGAGTTAATGTAAACAGGTTGCTGCCGGTAAGATACACTTGCAGCTGTCTGATCTTAGCCTGTTGTATTACTGGCAGTCTGGTCAGGTCATAACGCAATGTTACCGCCTGCAGTTTCAGATAAGACGCTTTTTCCAGGAACAGGTTCTGATTTACCTGATATGGGTCTACCTTACTCCAGGGATTGTACCGGGGGTAATTATCCAGGTTTGTTTTTGAAGACCAGAAGCTTAATTCTTTCACACCATCCATACCATTCACCCCTTCCCGTTTCACGAAGTTGAACCGGTTAGCTACATCCCCATTCAACAGGTGATTTCCCAAGGCATACATGAACGACATGTCCAGCGACCAGTTCTTATACTGAAAACTATTATTCCAACCACCCCGGACAGGAGGAATCACATGCTCCTGCAACACACGGTCGTTATCGTCAATCACAAAGTCATTATTAACATCTTTCCATTTAGGATCTCCGGCATGTAATGCAATCCCATTATAGGTAAGTTTTTTACCAGCTGCAGACACCGGCACTTCATCATCACTACCATAAATCCCTTCATTCTGTAATAACCAGAACTGGTCAGTAGCTTTGCCTACCTGTAACCTCCGGTTACCATAATTGATAGCCTCCAGATTACCAGGCAGTTTTAATAACTTGCTGGTATTATATTGGGAAACGATAGAAGAAACCCACTTAAATGCAGGAGATAACTTGAAGGTCCCCTGTACACTTGCTTCAACACCGCTGTTCCGTACATCCATACCATTTACGGTTTGGCTGGAAAAACCATAGGAAGCATCTACCGGTATAGGCGCCAGCAGGTCTTTACTGGTTTTGGAATAAACATTTACCGCTGCATCCAGAAAATCAAATGCACGCAACGCTACACCTGCATCCCACTGATTAGTATATGGCCAGTTAACACCACCTCCCACATAACTTTTACTAAAGGGCATACCTAAAGTCGGAAAGGAGGCATAAGAGGAGATTTTCTCATTACCTCCCCACCCGATATCCACTGTATAATAAGGTCCATAACCATAATAATCATCTATTGGCAAACGTGCTGTTCTTCCCCCACTGGCCTTTAGGGTAAGTGCGTTCAAGTGAGCGGAAGATTGTAACCATGGTTCTTTCTTCAGGTCCCAGTTTAATGCCAGTACAGGAGATACTGACCAATGATATCCATTGGCAAAGTAAGAAGAACCTTCACTACGAAGCGAGAGTGTGGCGCTGTATTTTTTCTGGATATCATAAGTAACATGTCCGTAAAAAGAGACCAGCTGTTGCTTCAGATAATCCTTGTACCTGTAAACCAGAGACCTGTCATGCGTGATCCAGATTTTGTTGTCCGGGTTCAGGTCAACCTGTATCAGCTTGATAAAATCAGAAGGCCCGCGATACCCGCGGATATAATCGTATTTCATTTGGTCACTCTGCCAGGTTTGTCCCAGTTGAATACCTAATGCATGCCCCTTTGCGATTTCCTTATTAAACAACAGGAAGTTATTTACCCTTACCCGTCTGTTTACGCCTGTATAATAACTATTAAAGCTATTCCCATCATTCAACGCTGCCGGTACAAACAGGTTGCGTTGGTTATCATTGTAGTCTGCTGATAACTGCGATTGTACAGAAAGGTATTTAGATAATTCGTACTGAGCGGTTACTTTTACCTGCAGGTTAGTGGCTGCATTATCATCTATCCCTTCATCGAGATAGCCGTAATATTTTCCCAGGTATAATTTATTCGGTGGCAATGGCAATTGCTGATCAGGAAAATATTCTTGCTCAGCATAACGTTCGCGCATAGAGCGGTTACGATCCCGGCGGGCAGTAGCTGCCTGCACAAAAGTATTAATAATTAGTTTTTCCACTGGCACCATCATCATATCATAATACACATTATACCGTTTGAGGCTGGTTTTATCCGCTACACCATTTTCTGTACGCTCTCCAACTCCAAAACGGAAATTTGCTCTTTCACTCCCACCGGAAATATTCACTCCCACCCCATGCTGTATTACATTACGGAAGTAAAGTTTATCCCAATCTGCAGCGCCATAATATGCTTGTTGAGTGGAGTCCATCAGGTAAGAAGGGAAATTAACCCATTCAGCTGCTGTGGCATATTTGTTGTAAAATGGCATGACAAAATCGCGCTGAAAAGCACCATTGACAATATTTCTACCGTTCCCTGAATTCATGGTTGGCTTTACGGCTACTCCCCCATATACATTCAATCCGATACGGTATTTACCCACAGCCGGCCTGGCAGTGGTGATAAGAATAGCACCATTTGCAGCCTGTGCACCATACTGTGCGGTAGCCTCTGCTCCTTTCAGTACTTCTACGCCGGTAATATTATTCATATCTACCATCGTATTGAGATCAATCCCGCTACCAATACCATTAAGGTCAAATTGTTTGATGGCAAGGGGATAAGGATGATTGCCTGCAATCATCGGCACCCCGTTTACCACATATAAAGGCTGGTTATCGAACATATCAGCATAACTGCCGATGGGGACTGCCGCTCCCCTGATAAGTACAGATGGTGCTATCCCGGGTTCGCCTGAATTGCGCAATACCGTAACGCCGCTTACTCTTCCATCCAGTGCCTGCCCCAGGTAACTGTAGGGTAATTCTCTGACAGTACTAATAGGTAATGTCCCTGTTGCTGAAGTAATGATTTTTTGTGTATGGAGATTATACTTTACAGCAACCGTTTTTTCATTCATACTATCCGGCTGTATATTTTCCTGCTTTGTTGCCGGCGTTGTCTGTGCATAACTTTGGAAAGCACCTGTTATGCCGGCAATGGTGAATATACAGGCCACTACCCCGAATGTTCTGCCGGGTAAAGCAGCAGGTAAAAATCTGATCATAGTATATATTTACTTACTTGTAAATGCATCAAAATTGGGTCGGCATTCGTTAGCCTATATTTTCACTGCATTATTGCAGTATCAGTATTCTGCCATCCAGTTGCCAGGAAGGTTGCAGCTTCAATCCCATCCATGCAAGCACATTAGCGGGCAGATCCACTGATTGCGGAACGAAGGCCGTAGCATCTATAGAAGAAGGATTTAAAACCTCATCAATATAATCCCACCGTAAACCATGCTGTATGGTAAGATCTGCTTTCGTTGGACTATCATCTTTCAACACCACATCCCCGTCATCTCCATTGCTGGCCTTCCAGTAACCAATTAATGAGGCATAGTCAGGATGTGCCTGCGTAACAGATCTGAATGCCCAGCTTTGGATCGTTTCAGGCGACAAAACGGTTTTCCAAATCCTGATATCAGCTACATAACTGTTAAGTGAGCCATCATTAGGGCCATAGTAATCATAATTGAGAATAGCATGTGTTCCCACAGTAAGCGGTAAGCCTGCATCCACATTACCCTTATCTTTTATATTGGGTCCGGACACAAAAAATTCACCATCCTTGTACATCGCAATTTCTTTCTGACGGTCAAACACAACCGTAACACGATGCCATTTGCCATCTGCTACCGGCGGTCCGTTCCCCATATCCAAACGGCCTGTGGAAGCGCCCTTGTAATTGAGTCGTATATTACCATTAGCAATAAAGATGATCCAGCCGGTGTTACCACCACTATTCCAGTTTTTATTTGTTACGATCGGGTTATCCTGCTGGGATCCTGTAGTATGGATATTAAATTCTACGGTAAAACTCACATCACTTCCAAAGTGAAAAGCCGGGTTATTGGTATATGCTGCATGGTCTTTATTGTCTGCGCGATAGAAAAAGGGGTACTTACCAGCATAGGGAACATTTACCAATGGCATGGTAATTTCCTTGGATACAAAACGGTTATTGTAGAATACTAAAAAGGTGTTCCGTTCATTAAAGCTGTTTCCCCCATAGGTACCCGCAGCAGTTCCTCCATGATTAGAGGTAATAATCACCATCCAGTCTTCCTTTGCATAATTTTCCCGGCCCTTTAAAGCAGCCAGTATTTCGCCAATATGCTGATCTGCCGCTTCAATCGCGGACATATAAGCAGTGCTGGCAGGTGAAAATCCATGTTGTTTGCCAGCTTCATTCACCTCCCGCAAACTTACCATTACAACATCAGCCTGATCATTTTTCAAACGGTTTATGGCCGTATCTTTTGCTGCCGCATCAGTGGCAGCTTTTACGATTACAGATGCAGATGCCGCAGGAATAATAGTGTCATTTAGTGTAGCCACACTGCTGATACTGATGAGCTTTAATTTATCATTGGCAGCTGTTAAACGGCTCAGAAAAGAAGGGTATTCCACCAAACGGTTATCTATATACGATCCATCTGTAATGCCATTTTTCTTACCTCTTACACCCGTCAACAATTCTGCCCATCCCACGTGGTCTGTAGACACGGTATCACAAACAGCGTCCCAGCTGTAAATGCTGTTTGATAACAATCCCTTAATATTTGGAGTATTAGCATCCCTAACCGTATTCCCCTGCGCTCCCTGTATATTGATCAGCAATACCTTTTTCCGGGTGAGATTCACACTCACTGAGTCTGCCCCCAGCTCTTCATAGAAAGACACCGGTTTATTACAATAACTTAATAATAATACGGTAACTAATGCAAAAAGAGGCAGCTGCCATCCTTTCACAGGTATAGTTTTATTCATGCAATCGTATTTTTAGATGTGGGTGTTGCCTGCTTAGTTCCTGGTTGTTTTGTTAGTTTTCATATCCTGGTATATTTGCCAACCGCTACAATCATAATACTCTACTGTAAGACACGGATTTTTACACTTACCCCCAAAGGGATAAATATTTTTTTATAAAAGAGAAAATGAGGCTGAGACAGGTCATTGCAATAACCACATATTGCTGTTCAGGTTGTCGGCGCCCTGGTATTGCCTTAAAAGTGCCGCTTTGAGATGTGTAAAATTATTGAGGTATTCTGACTGGGGATAATACCAGCGGCGGGGAATCTTACCACCATTTTTATTGGAGGGGCCTATATCAAAAGCAGGAATACCAGTTCTACGTTGGTTATAAAATGCTTCCCACCCGGAATTTTGAAAAAAGGACAAATACTTTTGTTCCAGGATCTGTTTTAAACCGGCAGCATTATTTCCTTTGTATATTACAGTTGGCTGAGCAAGATAATCTGCTATGCTATCAGCCCGGATTCCAAAAAAGCGTAAAGCCTCTTTAATACCTGATTCATAATACTGTGCGGCCAATGCTACATTACCACTACCTACCCATCCCCTGTTGATTGCCTCTGCAATCGTGAAATTCACTTCAGCCGCACCAAGTTGTATTGTAGGTACCCCCTTTTTTGACATGAACCAATATTGATAATTAGGAATAGAAAAATAACCATCCACGAGGGAATCATTGAGCACAGACATTAAAGAACCTGTGGATGCTCCCCGGTAGGAAGTAAACTTAAGTGCATAATCCGGATCTCCGCTATTAGCCGCAATGGGAGCCGGCAATCCCATTATGAACAAACGGGGATCTTTTAGTCCGGTCAACAAACTTACAAAAACACGGGCCAGAGGCAGCTTTCGGGCAGCAGCCTCTGGGGTTTCCGAGTATCCCGGATTATAACTAGCCGTATTATCCCCAGTATAGGTAATCTGCATGTTATCATCATTATCCGTAATAACAGGGTATTGTTCCGGATGCTCAAAAATTTCTTTAAAACGTGCTTTTACCTGCATATCAGGATCATCCGTTTTTTCGCTCAAACTGATCAATACACGCAAACGAAATGCATTTACCAGTTTTTGCCACTTGACAAGATTGCCATTAAAGAAAACATCTCCCTTCACTAAAAATAAAGGCTGATTATTTATTTCGGTGAGACTGTCATTGGCCATATCCAACCATTGCAAGCATTGCAGATAAATATCCTTCTGTGTATTATAAGGAGGTTCAAATATCCCATCTTCCGCTTTCATCGCTTCCTTCATAGGAATATCTCCTACCTGACCTGTCATTTGTATATAAAAGAACGCCCTTAAAAAATAAGACAAGGCATAATAGGGCTGCATCGTTTTTCCTCCGGTACGTCTTGCTTCCTTTACCATCTGATCGATATTCCTGATAGCAGCGTAATAAAATTTTGCAGCACCAAAATTATAACTCTGGTCACCATAGTAAGACGTAAGCTGGCAATGAAACTGGCTGCTATACTGCGCATCATTCCAGGGGAAATAATACATCTGTTGTAGTATACCTGACAACAATACATCCGGGGAAGCCTTTGTGCCATTATTAGGATTTACCCTTAGTTCTGCCATTTTTTTGCAGGACAGCAAGCAACAAATGCCTGCTGCAATTAATAAAATCCATTTGTATTTGTGATAAATATTCATGGCCTGCAATTAGAATTTAAGATTTACGTTTATTCCCACACTTCTAACAGAAGGCTCTTCCAGATCACTCTGGCCTGTATATGTCCAGCGATCCAGATCAATCTGCCTGGTATGTGAAAAATAGAGCACATTCCTGGCTATGAATGATATGCTCCCACCTGTAATCAGTTTACTGTTATTAACCACCTTTTCCGGCAGCTGATAAGTGAGGGTAATTCCTCTTAGCTTAAAATAGGTTTTACTCTGATAATTGATTTCATCTGAGGCACCATAAGAGTTAGCCCATATTTGTTCCAGCACAGGAGTTGTATTCGGCGCAAACTTCCGGTTATCTGAAATTATATTACCTGCCTGATCACGTAACACCTCACCACTTACTACTATATCCCCCACTCCCACACGTGTTCCCTTATAACCTGGTTTATCCCTGTTTAGCCAATCCTGGTAACGGTAATAATTAGCAGAGGCTTCGTGTGTACCTGACTGCCACATTTTATAATTCACAAAATTAAAAATCTTCCCCCCATAGCTCCCGTCAAACTCCAGTGCCAGGCTCCATTTTTTGTATGACAACATTTGGGTAGTACCCATTGTCCAGTCGGGATTAGTATAGCCATAAAAAGCCAGGCGCTGACTGTCTACTGCCGGTGTACCATCCGAATAATAAAGGAGGGCTCCTGTTTGAGGATTTCTCTCAAAAGCATGAATAAACAGCTGATCATATCGTTCTCCTGTCTTGATTCGTGCGTAGCTGCTGCGTTCATTATATACTTTTCTAAGATATCCAACATTAGTGCCCCAGTTAACCAGCATATTCCATTTAAAGGCTCCTGACTGTAAAGGGCGTGCATTTAATTCCAATTCTATTCCCCTTCGTTCAACTACCAGACCATTTGTCTGGAAAGTAGAATAGCCGGAAGCTTCAGAAATCGGCAAAGGAAAGATCTGCGGGCCATCAAATGTTTTATAAAACTGGGATTTAAGTGCTATCTGATTATTAAAAAATCCCATTTCAAGCCCTGCTTCGTAACTGGTATTGTAAGCAGGCTTTATCTGTTTATCGTACAATATGTTATTGGCCGCGAATTGTAAGGAGGGGTTTTCTCCCCAGGTAGTTCCTTTTGAATATACTTCTGATAATGCATATGGCCCCAGTCCTTCCGCTACGCTTGTCACGGCAGCCTTCAGTTTTACAAAAGAAAAAGGGCGGGGAAATTTTATTGCATCTGACAGGATTGCACTTACACTAGCCTGTGGGTAGAAATAGGTACTATAACGTTCCGGCATATTAGAGTTACGGTCCATTCGACCTGTCATATTCAGAAAAAGTAAGTGCTTATAGTGGATATCTACATAACCGTAAGCACTCAGTACCCGGGCGTTAGTTTTATTGGTAAATGCACTGCTGATGGGATTTACGGAATTCTGGAGCGTATAAATACCTGGCACCACCAGCCCACCGGAAGTATTAGCAGAAATACCTTTTGTCTGAATTGTTTCCAAGCTGCTTCCAACAGATGCTTTTATTCCCATCTTGTCTCCTATGGGTTGCTGCATATTAAGCATCACAGCTGTGTTGGTTTGCGAATAATGGTCATAGGATTCACTATAACCACCTACCTTATAATAATCCCTGCCATAGTACAATCCTGAAACAGGATAAGAATGCTGCTGATTAATATAAAAAGTATTGATAGCCGTTTTAAACTGCGCATCAAACCTATCATTGAACTTATATGAAAGGGAGGTGTACCCGGTAAACACATCTTTATAGTATGCCTTCAGGTATTCATATGCATTAAACCAGGGATTGTTATAATGCTGATATTCCACCCACTGTTGCTGGGTGCCCTCTTTTCCCGGATACCAGTAGTTTCTTAATCGTGGATCATTAATATCAAAATTGCTGCCGTTCCAGATCACCAGTTCGTAGATAGGACTTTCCGGTCCATAGTTGATACTGGGATAGTTGGGGGTGTATTGTTTATTGTAACTGAGGTTAGCATCAATGTGAGCCTTTTTCCCCAATTTCACCCCACCGGATAAATTAACAGTAGTAACACCCAGGTGGGTATTAGGTACAATACCCTTTTGATACAGCTGGGTAAGTGATAGTCTGAAATCTCCCTGGTCTGTTTTACTGGATACCGCGACATTATTTGTGGATAGTATACCTCTCCGCAAAAAGTCTTTTATATTATTATTGTTTCTTGACAGCCAGGGTAAGGGAATGAGATTACCATTGGCATCCGTTTCACTGTTCCATTGTGTGATAGGCTGTCCTTCATAACGGGGGCCCCATACATAATAGTCGTAATCAAATGTTCCGCCCCCACGCCCATCTTTAAATGCGTATTTAAAATATTCGCCCGGACCATACTCATGCTGGGCTTCAGGAATAGCAATAAAGCTGGTTTGCAGTTCGGTGGTACTGTTATACTCTACGGAAAACTTGCGGGTACCGTTTCCTGCACCACGTTTACCAGTGATCTGAATGGCCCCGTTAGCACCTTGTTGGCCGTATAATGCCGCCGCTACCGGCCCTTTAAGCACGGTAATGGATTCAATATCGTCCATATTAAGATTCCAGGATCCTGAGTTGTTAGGCACACCATCTACTACAATCAAAGGACGTTTACCACGTAAAAAGATCTTCGGATCATCAAACATATAATGCGCCTGTTGTACTCCCAGGCCTGCAGCCTTTCCGGCTAAAGATGCTAAAACATTCGGGTTATGGGCGCGGATCATATGGGAACCTGCTACCTGGATATTCTGGACAGCGTAACCTACTGCACGGGCTTCTTTACGTATATCCAGTGCAGTGATCACTACTTCATTCAAGACACTGATCTCTTTCTTTAATACAATATTGAGCCGGGTGGTTCTGCCAGTAAGAATCTCCTTTCTGTAGTATCCAAGGTGGTTAACAGTAAGAACCATGCCAGGGGGGGCTTCCAGAATAAAAGTGCCGTCATTTTCAGTGACCAGCACCTTATTCATATCTTTTGCGGATATAGTTGCCCCTACGAGTGGTGCTCCCGCACTATCGGTAACAATACCAGTAAATTGCAGTAAAGTTGTTTTGGTATCCACCGGAACAATCACTACCAGGTTGTTCCGTAATATTTTAAATGAAAGTGTGTTACCCAACAAAGCACCCAGGAGCTCAGGAAGTGTAACATTCCTTACCTGCAGGCTTACTTCATTATGATGGGCAATTGTTTTATTATTGTATAGGAATTTACAGGCACTCTTTCGCTCAATTCTTTCCAATGCTTTTTTCAGCGGGATATTCCGGAAATTAAAATTAAATCTTTCCTGGGCATATCCGAGCTTTACCACCATTAGCCACATTAGTATTCCCAATGCTACCCTTAATTTCATATCGGATAAATTTTTACCCATTTACCCTGTCTCAGAACTTTCGTTTTATATGGTTGGTATCAATATTAAACTATAGATCAAGGTATTACTTTCTAAGATAAATATTATTACCCTCATGCCGGAAAGAAAAATCTGTGGTCAGTTGCAAGGCTTTTAAGGCTTCCGTTATATTTTCTTTTTCAAATACTCCGTTGAAAGTTTCTGTTTTCAGGGAGTTATCTTCAAAATGGATGTTTACATTGTACCACCGTTCCATTCGTACTGCCAATGCCTGAAATGTTTGATCCTTAAAAATCAGTTTATTAAATACCCATCCTACCTCATCGCAACTGGTAGTTTCCTCCCCACAGTTAACAGCTACAATTTTCACTGCAGCAGCCGAGTCCATTAATGCATCCATTGAGAAATCACCATCTGGCTTTGCGGTATTTTTTACTATTAACTTTTGTTCGGGCGATAAAACAATATCACTGCTACGGCCCTCCCCCTCTCCTTTTATCACAACACTGATCTTGCCACTTAAAAGCGCCGCCTCTGTCATCGGGTCTTCGGGATAGGCTTTAACATTAAATACAGTACCTAATACCCGGATATCCATCTTTTTGGTATGTATAATAAAAGGGTGTTCTTCATCTTTCCGGATGTTAAAATAGGCTTCCCCTTCCAGGTATACATCCCGGTTACCGCGGGCAAAATCATCCCCATAAGTAAGTTTACTGCTACTATTCATCCAGATCAGCGTACCGTCAGGTAGTGTTACACTGGACCTGTTTCCCCTTTCCATCAATATCTGATTTTTTGCAATCCCATTCGGCACTGGCGCACTGGTGCGGTTCCAATAAAAGTAGCCTGTAGTAAGTATGACTATTGCAGCTACCGCAGCAGCCACCTTATACCAATACAACTTACGGACAGGTGATAAATTATAATCTGACTGAGGGGTATCAGGCAAGGCAGGAGCCTGGTCTGGTTCATTCAGTGCCAGTTCCAGCTTACTCCAATTGTTGGCAGCCCACTTCCCGGGGTTCCTCAGCTCTTCATCATTACTATCTGTGTCCTGCTTTATACCATTTATGATCTCACAGGTAAATGCCTCTTCCGGATGCTGTTGCAGATATTGCTGCAATTCTTCCAGTTCCGGCCCGGTTGCATCGCCCGCCAGCTTTTTTGATAATAATAAAGCAATTTTATCGTCCTTCATTAATATATTTAAATTTACCTACCCTCCACCCTTTAAGACACATTTTTTTTCAAATACCCCTAAGCCCCTGCTTAATATATTAATATTCTGGTCTTATTGATTTTGTTTCATATTTGTTTCCACTATCTTTTTCCCTACGGGAATCTGTATCACCTCATTAATTTTCCTGATTGCAATAGTCATCTGATTTTCTACTGTTTTCAGGGAGATATCCAATATTTCGGCCACTTCTTTATGTTTAATACCATCCTCCTTGATAAGTTTAAACACAACCTGGCAACGGGGTGGCAGCGAAGCAATGGCTGTTTCGATCTTTTTCCTCAGTTCAGCAGTAATAAGGATTTCTTCGGGGTCTGCACTGAATTTCAGCTCCACATCTGCAATCTCATCAATATCCAGGTGCTGCCATTCCTTATTTCGCGTAAAATAGTTGATAATCCCATTTTTAACTCCTCTGTAAAGATATACCTTCATGTTGGAGATCTCTATCAACCGTGAGCGGTTTTTCCACAGGCTTAGAAAAACATCATTGATCACCTCTTCCGCTACAAACTTACTTTTGGTATAGGTATAGGCAAAAGTTAGCAGCTGCGGCGAGTATAGCAGATAAAATTCACGAAATGCAGCCTGATCACCATGTTGTTGTATACGCTCCAGTAATTGTTGCATAAATGCCTGTACTTTTTGGTGCTTAATGTGGTAAACGCGGACTGATTAAAATATGGACTTCAGTTGATTCACATGTGTTCTACAATACTACAATATTCTGCGAGTAAATTCATTAATCATTTAAAGATACTCATTTCCCTATTAAAGTCAAGTCCTTCTAAATAAGGGTGCAACCTATAACAAAACAGGCAGATCATATATTAATTTACTATTAAGGGACAACCAAAGCGCTGAAGCGTCTACCGGTACAGTATATACGTATTCAGGAACAGTCGCTGTTATGGGGTTTCAAACCTGGAAAGATCGCATTCCAATGCATGGCGGTCCCAGTGGCCTGTATTGGCGGCCGCTTCGTAGGTAGATTGCAGAAATGCCAGCAACACTTCCTCCGGATTACCCGCCTGCTGTACCACCTCATACGGCAACAGGTACTCTCCCATTTCCTGGCTGTAAAAAGCCGCTTCCGGGCTAACAGGCTGCTTACCAAAATCAGGCGTAGCTGGATAACAATAAGCGTAAAAAGATGCATGTGGATATTGCTCGTTGCCAGGCCAGAATCCGCAGGAACTTACCTCTTTGGAATAAGCCTCCTGCATTACCTTTACCGGCATATTAGGCGCACCTCCCTGATGTTCGGGGGCATCTCTGCCAGAAAAGCGGGTAACAGCCAGATCAAAGGCTCCCCAAAAGAAATGGACCGGGCTGCACTTTCCTGTAAAACGGGCCTTAAAACGGGTAAATACATTATGGATATTTACCAGCGCCTGCCAGCAATCTTCCATCTTCTGCCGGTCATAAGATTTATGAACATCATCCTTTTCAAAAGGAATAGCCTCTTCCAGCTCATTTGGCACACCATAAATAACCACATCAACCCCTGATGCCCGTAATTTCTCAAACAATTCCCCATAAAAATCGGCCACTGTTCTGGGTGACAGCCGCATTGTTTCTTTTTTGCCGGTACTGGTAATGATAACGAGCTGATGATGAATAAAATCAAAGTCGATCTGGAAGATGCCATGTTGGTATGGCACACTACCTGTACTTAAACCATACGGCGTAACATATAGCGTAACATGCCAGGAATGGTTTAACCAGGGCATTTTTCGCAGGCGTATCTTTCCCACAATCTGTGTCCATAAGTGTACCGTAGCCAAAGTATCTTTCCAATCCTCAAACTTCAGCTCCGGCCATTTTCCCTGTTTTAAGGCAGTATTCCCCATAACATATCTATTAAAATGTGAAGAGAAGGCACTTTCAATAGTAATTTAACAAAAAAGGAGGGGATATAGTTGCTGCTGCAGTTGAAGTCCGGAAAAGTGTGCCTGCTTATGGCACAACGGCTATTGCATTCCTGGCACGAATAGTTTAGTTTTAAGAAATTAAATCACCTCTTAACGAATAATAGATGGAACCCAAAGATATCCCGGTAGGCGTTGTTGGTCTTGGCTTAATGGGCTGCAGTATCACTGCCTGCCTGCTGATGGCTGGTCATCCCGTAATGGCTATAGCCCCTATTCCTGCTGACATGACGCATGCGCATGGGCGAATTGCAGCACATCTGCAAAGGTCCTGGCAGGAAGGCCTCACCGATAAGCACCCGGATGTTCTCTTACAATCCCTGTTGATCACTGAAGATTTTAGCTCGCTGCGCCCCTGTAAGCTGGTGATTGAAAGTACCATTGAAAATCTGGACATCAAGAAAACAGTATATGGAAAAATAGAGGCTATTGTAGACACTAACTGCCTGCTGGTAAGTAATACTTCTGCAATCCCCATCAGCATACTACAAAAATTGACGCAACATCCGGAACGATTTTTCGGGCTGCACTGGGCAGAACCTTCACATACTACCCGTTTCCTGGAAGTGATCTGTGGCGACCTGAGCAATATTGAACTGGGCGAATATCTGTACGACTTATCCCATCTCTGGGGAAAAGAGCCCACACTCGTGCGCAAAGATATCAGGGGATTTATTACAAACCGGATCATGTATGCAATGTACCGGGAAGCATTCTCCCTGGTAGAAAACGGATATGCCACCGTGGAGGATGTGGACCGTGCCTGCCGTAATAATGCGGGCTACTTTATGACACTCGTAGGTATTTTTCGCTGGATGGACCTGACGGGAGTACCGGCTTATCACAATGTGATGAAAGATCTGTTCCCCGAACTGAATAACTCCACTGCTGTACCTAAATTGATTGACGATATTGTTAAAGCAGGTGGAAGAGGAGTAGCCAATGCACATGGTTTTTATGAATACACACCAGAAGAAGCCCACCTATGGGAAGAAACCTTTGCTGACTTTAGTTATGAGATCAGACAACTGGCATTAAAATATCCGGCAGATATTGTTAAAAAGAAATTGAAAGCACAGGAAGAGGAAAAGCAGAAAAAAGTATAAATACCAGGAGCAGTATATTTCTTTCAGCCACCTAATACATCACGATGGGTATAAAAGTAATTCAAACAGAATTAGCCAATATCCAGGATCTCCGCATCCTGTTTCTACAGGAAACCAATTTTCAGTTCATCCTCAACAAATGTCATTTGTATGGCTGGGCAGATACTTACCTGTTCTTAATGGATGATTTAAAAGTTGGTTACGGTGCCATATGGGGACAGAATAACAGAACAGATCGGGATACTGTTTTTGAATTCTACATGATTCCTCTATATCGAAAATTTAGTACGGTATTCTTTTCTCAATTGCATGCGCTATCTCACGCTACGTTTATTGAATGCCAAAGCAATGATCTGTTACTGTCATCCCTCCTATATGAGCATTCGCAGCATATTGACGCAGAGGCTATACTTTTTGAAGATTGTTTCCAAACCAGTTTTACAATTCCGGATACAATATTGATCAAGAGCATTCAACAAAATGATGACTATCCATATTTGTTAAAACAACATAGTGAGGTAGTAGCCTCAGGTGGTTTAATGCTCAATTACAATATGCCTTACGCGGATCTGTATTATGAAGTAAAAGAGCCATATCGTCAAAGAGGGCTTGGCAGCCTCATCGTACAAGAACTAAAAAAGGAGGCCTACCTTATGGGAAGGGTACCCGCAGCCAGATGTAATATAAAGAACAGCATATCAAAGGCCACATTATTAAAAGCAGGTTTTAAAATTTGTGGGTACAGACTCAAAGGAGTAATCAACCAGCAAGCACTCTAAGTATCGTTTTCCTGGTGTTGCAAGGTAAAATGAAAATCATTGCGCGCTCTTCCGGGATAATAAAAGTTGAACGAGCTCCAGGCCAGCTGCGCTTATTATCAGCCGATGTTTTTTATTTGGAATCAGTTGCTGGGTCCAGTCAACAAAACCACCATCCGCTATGTCCATTTCAATATTATCCACTGTAATAAATATTTTGAACTGTACGGTATGGTAATATGGTTTGTTCAGGTCACTGATCAGCTCATATTTTAATGAGCTCCAAACATGCCCTTCCTGTTGTAATAGTGCAGCAAACTGCTCATCGGTTGATTTGAGATAAAATTTTATGGTCATTTCTTCCATAGGAAGCGCTTTCTTCAGTAGGGTCCAAAGCGTTGCCATATGAAGGTTAAGTTGATTTATTTCAAAATTATAGCCTCCTCTGTCAAAACCACCTGATGCCATACAAAGGACAGAGAAATGGGCGGCATAATCCGGATTATTATATGCCTGCGCTCTGATATGTCTATGTACCGTTGCATACTGCACTATCCTATCTTTATTCTTTTCTTCTTTAAAATCCTGTGCTATTTTTAAAGCCAGCATATTGGAAGCGTCTGCCACTACCTCGGTGCCCTTAAGGCTACTGAGCACCTTATTCTGATTTACGGTAGCCACAGCAGCGCAACAGCCAATAGGAGCTACCGGGGATAAGGTAAGCGCATGGAAACCTTGGGTGTGCACATGTTTCAACCACTCCAACTCCATCTCCCTGCTTTTAATTGTAGCATTTCTGCCTGGTTGTACAAAGCGGTTTTTCTCAAATGCTTCCATCAGTGCTGCAGGCTGAATAACTGTTGCTCGTTTTCTGAAAATTTCCAGCATCAAAGAATTAAACTCCGTCCCCGATAGTTCAGTCGCTATCTGATCAATAAACCTATCTTTATCCAGCTTACTGATTACTTTCGCTAATATTTTGTCCATCTTTCAATAAGATTTGCATGTCTGTATAAGGTTGATATAATCAAGGTTAAGAGTAATGACTGGCTTCAGATTAAAATGCTTACTTTCTGCTTAAAATTAAGCAATCCTACCGGATCATTTTTCACTTGTTATATTATTCTTGAGAAACAGCATATCTACAACTGAGCCTACCTACGGAACACAAATGGGAACAGACAAATTTGGCAATCAATATTCATTAAAAGTTGGGGCCACGTTAATGCTTTCATGGCTGATTTACCACTACCACACTAAATTATTATGAAATCCCAAAATATAGCTTGTATCCTAAAAATCAAATTTAGTGGAGGGGGGAAGGGATTACATCGAGCTTTTGCTAAGAAGATACATTCTTAACATGCTACTCTAAATAATGGAAACGACTGGGGTAAGAAAGGAAGATGAATATCTGATGGGGCATTTAAAAATGTTGCGGTTATAATATTCTTTCGAAGATACCATATATTTTAAACTCTGACAATTCATCATACTCTAGGATTATGCTTTCATAGCGAGGATCGTGTGAAAGGGGCCTTAGGATGATACTTGAATGATGCCAGGTATCATCATTAATAGTCTTCTCGCTAAAATACTGCTTAATAGTGAATTGTGGACCAAAATCAACATCTTGAATTTTAGTATGAGAAGCCAATACAATCTCCCCATTCCTGCTTCCGCCATTATACTTCCTGAACAAACAAATGGAGCCATTAGGGATTACCTTGTTCATAGATTCTCCTACTACTTTACAGGCAAAATGGTCTTTCGATATCTTTATCTCTTCCGGGACAGAAATTAATTCTACAGAGTCAGTTACAATTTGTTGTTCGCTAAATTCTCCCGCAGCTACCTGGGGCTCATATAGAGGCACATAGTTACCCTTAAGTGAAACTAACTTTGCGCCATTCCTCTGTAAACTTATAGTTGAATAAACTGGAATATATTGAGCAAAATAGGCACGCAGTGCCTCATCACACACGTACAAGTATGTTCCCTGGATTCCACGTAACATTAGTGTCTTATATACGTTTAAGATAAATTCTTTTAGCTGTTCATCATTTTTGACGCCTTTCTTTCCATTGATATCATAATAGTTATTTTTTCTTATGAAAATTTCATTCTTTAGTTTGTCGTAACTAATTTCTTTTCCAAAAATGATAGCAGTATAGTTGAGATCATAGCCTTGAACAGTATGAATGCAACCAACTTCGTTAATGGCATTTTTTGAATTAATCCAGTTCTTTCTTACGCTATTCCATTTTAATTTCAATGATCCTATTTCTATATCAAAGGTATTGTGATTTTTTTTGAGGGCCATGGCCAAGCGTAGCCGGCTACTGTTCTTGCATATCCGTATTCCATTTCTTTTAATTTGATAAGATCGATCATCTCTCCCAAGTCATCAAAAAGCTGGAAGTCATACTTTTTAAAGGTTATTTTTTCAGTTGGAGCTGGCAACTGGCATCTGAGTAATTTATCTATAAATTTTACATATTTCAGCCCTCCTCTAACACGAAATTGAGAGTGTAAAAATTCTATTTTAGTTTGACTTTCATTTTTTAGTTCATCAAACCTTTCTTTAGGTACATCTCCAGGCCTTACTGACTGAAATTCATCATAAAACAAAACGGTTTTATTGGATCTTTTAAGAACCCAATCCAATTCCGTAGCAGTCTTTCTATCTAAGTTCAGTATATCGGTGATCTTATCGAAAATACCATAATGCTTTGCCATGAGATTAAGTCTTTGTCGTAGTCTATGTGCTTCATCTACCAATATAATATCATAGTGACTAGTAGCCAAGTCTGCAGGGCCTACCACCATTTCAGCGCTTAATCCTTTAACATGATTGAAAATATGTTTAACGGTATCCCTAAAGGGCTCGATGGGAATTATTAAAGCCATTCTAAGGCTCGCTTTTTTCTTTTTAAATTCTTTTACCAATTCAACAATATGCTGATCTTCAGGGCCAAAAACTGTAAAGTTAAAATTTTCCTCAGGTGTATGTAATAATTTAAATAAAAAAACGGCCAATACTGTCTTGCCTGTTCCCGATATACCTTCAATAACACAACGTTTATAGTTATCGTTTAATAATGTTTCTAGGATCTTGATCAAACTTTGTGTTTGATCTCTGCTTAGTGCTTTGTAAGGTGAGTATTTAAAGAGATCAGAATTGTCTATTTCGCGTATTGTATGTTTAGCAATACCCATGTGGCGAAATTCGTCCCAAATAGATTTGAATATTTCCCGATATAGTTCATCTCTCTGGTAATAACTATGCTCAGCTAAACCTATGTTCGCATTTAATAATGAATAAACGCCATCACCAGCCATATATCTGATAATTCTAGCTTCTATATCTAAAGTAGCAGATTTGTTGAATTTATCTCCATAAACCACGTAGGCCTCATCTAACTTTTGCTTCGAAGGATCATTTAGGTGATAGGTTAACCTAGTAGAAATGTCGATAGTTTCACCTATATACATATCGCATTTTTTCTTTTTATTTTCCCTCAGCAAATAAACAACAGGCCATAAATCCTGGCAGAATGAATATTCGTCAAGGCACTTATGGAGGGCATCAGTAAAGCGAATGTTTATAATATCGAACTCTTTATTCATCTCTAAAGTTCATTGTACTTTTTAGCGCTACCTTTTGCTTTTTCTACTGGGTATTTTAAAGCATTTTTATCTATCTTTTGGCTAACGATTTCATTGATATCAAATCCATATTTATCAGCCAATAATAAGGTATAAGTTATAATATCGGCCAATTCATCTTTCACTTTTTCATAATCTGCCTCATCTGCCTGTTTCCAAAGAAATAGTTCATTAAGTTCTCCTGCCTCTATACTTATAGCTAGTGCTAAATCTTTCTTGTTATGAAACTGGCTCCAGTCTCGTTCATTATTAAAATCTCTTATTTTTGCGAGCAACGTATTCCAGTCTTCCATATAGAAAATTTAATGATGTAATTAATATATTAAGATATGAAAATATCAGAATACATCCTTCCTTTCCGGCTTAACTATCCGAATATTTCGGGTTATGGACTTTTTTGGTTCCCAAGGATATATTAAGCTCTGGCTCCAGGGCCAGTAATAAGGCTACTTTCTTTGAATAAGCTGCGAAATTCCAGCTCTTTAATGATTTCAACTTGAAAGACAATGCAGAGTGAATACTAAACTGAATAATGGTAAGCAAAAAAAGGTGAGTCCATTGGAACTCACCTTTTTTAAATAAATATTCTGTTTTGTGGAGTCGGCGGGAATCGAACCCGCGTCCAAACATATTCTCCGAAAGCTTTCTACATGTTTATTTATGCATTGGGTTGTCGGGACTTGGCAGGAGCATAACAAACCAACCTCGTCCTTATCCGTTTGAGCTTCAGCACTCACTCACAGAAACCATGAGTACCTATCCTGCTAGTTTTTTTGATTCAGCGGCGGGAGCTGCAGCGGGCAGCAACTCAGGCGGCTATAATGGGTGCGCTAATCGCTGATTAGGCAGCCATGGCGTAGTTAGATTCGCCATTTGAAGTTTGAATATTCAGATTAACGTGCTAATTATCCAACGCACGACATGCTTACACTTTCAAAGACCCTATGCTGTCAAAACCAGGCGACCCCAATTCTTTCAACTATACAAAGATACGATATATATCAGAGAATTACGAATGCCCAATTGCAAACAGCTCATTTGCAATTGAGCATTCAGCAATTATATTATGCAAACCATTTACTGAAAATATTACGCCATAAATCCATACCGTTGGCAAAGAGTAACAGGCCTAATAAAATAACCATCCCTACGATCTGTGCATATTCCAGGAATTTTTCGTTGGGTTTACGGCCGGTGACCATTTCATACAGTAAAAACAATACATGTCCACCATCCAGAGCAGGGATTGGCAGTATGTTCATAAACGCCAGGATAATAGATAACAGTGCGGTCATTTCCCAGAATGCTACCCAATCCCACGTACCAGGAAACATATTACCAATACTCATAAATCCACCTACTGATTCACTTGCTTTTACTTCCTTGGATACAAAAATGAGGCGCAGCTGCTGTATGTATTTTACCAGCATATCCACACACTTATTAAATCCTGCAGGAATGGCCTCTAAGAAAGTATATCGTTGTGTTTTGAACTCAAAGAAATGTGACAAGCTTTGGGGAGCAATCCCCAGTACCCCTTCTTCAGGAACTTTGGCTGCAATTTGCAGCGTATCGCCACCCCGTATCACACCAACACTGATTTCTTCCAGCTTATGTTTCTTAATTTCCTTAACAAAATCGCTAAAATAAGGTGTGGGTTCACCATTCAGGGAAATCACCTGGTCACCTTTTCTGATGCCCGCTTTTACACCGGCAGACTTTTCGGTAAAGGTATCTACTACAAAGGGAAAGCGGGGGTATGCGAAAGGCGTCTTTTGCTTAATCAGTGCCCGGATGAACCCATCTGGTATTGGCAGACTTAATTCCTGCCCATCCCGCATGACTTGTATAGTTTTGGCTTCCCTTAAAATTACTTCTCCGGAAATAGTATGAAACTTCTGAATAGCTGCGCTGTCTACAGCAATGATGGCATCCCCGTCGCGCAGACCTATACTTTGACCCAGAGAGTCAACTGCAATACCATTTTTCACATTTTGTACCGGCAGATAGGTATCTCCCCAATACCAGAGCATCATAGCGTATATGAAAAAAGCCAGGATGATATTAACAGTAACCCCGCCGATCATAATAATCAAACGCTGCCACGTGGGCTTAGAGCGGAATTCCCATGGTTTGGGAGGTTGCATCATCTGCTCTTTGTCCATACTTTCGTCCACCATACCGGAAATCTTCACATACCCTCCTAAGGGTAACCAGCCCACTCCATATTCCGTATCTCCCTTTTTGAATTTAAATAGCGAAAACCAAGGATCAAAGAAAAGATAAAACTTTTCTACCCTGGTTTTAAACAGCTTGGCCGGGATAAAGTGCCCAAGTTCATGCAGCACTACTAATATAGACAGGGATAAGATTAACTGCCCGGCTTTCACCAATATTTCCTGTGTAGTCATTATTTCGTTCTACTTTTTTAAATATTGTGGTAATATATTGGATTTCCCACACCTTTACCTGAAAAAATTTGTTAATTTACTATATCACAATGGCATTAATAAGTGCGGCAGCATGCTCACGGGCGGCATTATCACTCTGATAATAATCATGTAAGGTTGGCACTTCAATAAAAGGAACTTTGGCCATTGTCTCTTCGATTACCTCTGTCATTTGTAAAAAACCAATTCTGTTTTTCAGGAATGCATGCACCACTTCTTCATTGGCTGCATTCATGACACAAGCAGCATTTCCGCCTGTTTTCAGTACTTCTGTCGCAATGGCAAGGTTACGGAAAGTTTTGGTATCGGGTTGTTCAAATGTGAGGGAAGGGTAATTCCGGAAGGAAAACCTTGGAAAATCGTTGGATAAGCGTTCCGGATAGCCTAAAGCATATTGGATAGGCAGTTTCATATCATGGAGTCCCATCTGCGCCTTGAGGCAGCCATCAGAAAACTGTACCATGGAGTGTATAATAGATTGAGGATGAATCACTACCTCGATTTGTTCGGGCGTTAATCCAAACAACCAGCGCGCCTCGATCATCTCCAGCCCCTTATTCATAAGGGTAGCGGAATCGATCGTTATTTTGGCTCCCATGCTCCAGTTAGGGTGCTGCAGCGCATGATCTTTCTTTACATTGATCAGGAAATTAGGCTTTTTACCCAGGAAGGGGCCACCGGAAGCAGTCAGGATTACTTTTTCCACTTCACTGAATGTTTCTCCCAGCAAACATTGAAAAATAGCGGAATGTTCTGAGTCTACCGGGATAATAGGCACATTTTTCTTCCTGGCAGTAGCCATTACAATATCCCCGGCCACTACCAGGGTTTCCTTATTGGCTAATGCCACCGGTGTTCCCTGCTCTATAGCAGATAAAGTAGGTGCCAAACCGGCAAAGCCCATAATGGCTGCCAGCACCATATCCACAGAATCCCAGGCCGCTACTTCCACAATAGCCTTTGCTCCGGCAAAGACCTTTATGCCTTTATCAAATAAAACATCTTTTACCTGTTGATATTTGGTTTCATCCCCTATCACCACGGCATTAGGCATATGTTTCAATGCCTGTTCTATCAGCAGGTCGGCATTTTGCTGTGCAGTAAGCACTTCCACATTAAATTTAGTGGGATGTGCTGCTATCACTTCCAGTGCCTGAATGCCAATGGATCCGGTAGATCCTAAAATGGCGATGTTTTTCTTACTCATTTATGCTATTATTCATTAAAAAATACAAAGAATGCCAGCCATTCCCTGAATACACTACGGAATATGGTAATTAATGGAGTCTGGGGCAATTATTGAAGGTATTGCAACAATTCATCCGCCAACTTTCTGTCGTTACTTAAGCGGGGTACTTTATTTTGTCCACCCAATTTTCCAATTGCTTTCATATAATCAATAAATCCTTGTTTGCGTACCGGCCTGATTTTCAGGGGTTGTAATATATTTCCGGTCAGCAGATCGTCATAATAAATGTTCTTTTGCCGTAAATTATGGTCCACCTTCATAGCAAACGCCTGCATGTTTTCCGGCATATTTTCAAACTCCACAAACCACTCGTGATATGGTAATTCTCCATCCGTTTGTACTCTTGGTGCCACTGTAAATTCAGTAATATGCACATTTTCTTCTGCTGCTGCCTTCATAAGGCTATGTTCTACCTCCTCTCCGATCACATGCTCCCCAAAAGCAGAGATAAAGTGTTTGATACGGCCGGTAACTACCAGGCGGTAGGGGTTTGTGGAAACAAATTTAACGGTATCTCCAATGTTATATGCCCAAAGTCCGGCATTGCTGTTAATAATTAAAGCATAATTTACCCCTACTTCCACTTCCTTCAAAGATAACCTGGTAGGGTTTTCATTAAAGATTTCATTGGCGGGGATAAATTCGTAAAAGATGCCGGAGTTGGTATTTAATAATAATCCTTCTTCTGTTTGTGAGTCCTGGAAAGCAAAAAAGCCTTCGGAAGCCGGAAATGTTTCCAGTGTATGAATAGGCTTCCCTATGGAACCCAGTAGTTTTGCCCGGTAGGGTTCAAAGTTAACCCCGCCATAGACCAGTACATCCAGGTTTTTGAATACATCCTTGATCAGCTTACCGCTCCGGGCCATGATCTGATCAAAATACATCTGGACCCATGGTGGAATGCCACTGATCAATGTCATATCCTGATTGATGGTTTCTGTAACTATTTTATCCAGCTTTGTTTCCCAGTCTTCAATACAGTTGGTTTCGTAGGAAGGCAGCTGATTGGTGCGCAGATACCTTGGGATATGATGATTCACAATACCACTGAGCCGGCCGGTAGGGATTCCTCCTACTCTTTCCAGTTCAGGAGATCCTGACAAAAAGATCATTTTTCCATCAGCAAAGGAAGAATTTCCCGTTTCCGCCATATAATTCAACAATGCATTTCTGGCGGTATCTATATGATTGGAAACAGATTCTTTGGTAATGGGGATGTATTTGATCCCACTGGTAGTGCCGGAAGTTTTAGCCAGGTAAATAGGTACCCCTTTCCAAAGTACATTATGCTTGCCTTCCTTAATACGGTTAATATAAGGTTTAAACTGCTCATAGTCACGTACAGGTACAGCCTGCTTGTAATCAGTATATGATTGTATCGCTTCAAACTTATGATCTGCTCCAAAGTCGGTTTTCCTGCCTGTTTTAACTAAATCCGTTAAGATTGAATCCTGGTCTTCCACCGCCCTTTGCATTTCCTTCCTTATTCTGCTACTTACAATGGAAGCAAATGGTTTGGCCAGCAGTGATTTAAACTTCATGCCCTATATTTTAAAAATAGTTGAAATAATTTTGCCAACTACCATGAAACCAGTCTGCAACCTCCCTGTTCAGAGGGGTATGCGATATGGCAGTTTGTTTGGTTTTAGTAGAAACGCACAGCCAAAACAAGGTAAACACACGGAAGTAAACGACAAAAGTATACAAAATTGTGCTCCTTTGCATGGCAAGATAAAGGTTTTTCGGGCATGGTAACAACTGGTTTTTACCGGCGGGAAAGCCCTGTTACAACAGGCAAAACCCTGTAAATATGCTCGTTATAGTGTGGGAGGGCTTATACACTGTGTAAAAAAGACATAGATATATCTTATAATAGTTTGTTAAAATAATCTAAAATTGAAGAAACTACGTATCTTTGAAAAATATTAAGTTCTTGTACAGTTAATTCCACTTGCTTACACATAAGAATTTAAAATAGCCAGAAAACTTTGTTAATTAAAAAAACAAGTGGTACTTTTGCGGAAATTATATTTTGGATAATTATGTTTGCAGTTGTAAAAATCGCAGGTCAGCAATTTAAGGTACAAAAAGACCAGGAAATTTTTGTACAGCAGTTACAGGGTAATGTAGGAGATAGCGTTGAGTTTTCTGAAGTGCTGTTAACAGACAATGCTGGTACGCTGGCCGTTGGTACTGATGTAAAATCAGTAGTTAAAGCAGAGATCTTAGGACATGTTCAAGGCGACAAGGTTATCGCTTTCAAAATGAAGAGAAGAAAAGGCTTCAGAAAGAAAGTGGGTCACCGTACGCATTTTACAAAGATCAAGATCAACGAAATCGCTTAATTTTCTATTGACTAAAGTTTAAAGATTATAATAAAATGGCACATAAAAAAGGTGAAGGTAGTGTAAGAAACGGCCGTGACTCTCAAAGCAAAAGGCTTGGAGTGAAAATTTTTGGTGGTCAACCTGCATTGGCTGGTAACGTTATCGTTCGCCAAAGAGGTACGGTGTATCATCCTGGACAGAATGTAGGCGTTGGTAAAGATTTTACCATTTACGCTATTGCTGATGGTGTGGTTGAATTCAGGAAAGGTCGCCAGAACAGGACTACTATTTCTGTTAAAGCATTTGACACCACTGCGCAAGTAGAAGCTTAAGCGTAGTGTTTGCCATAAAGTTTTTTTTAATACCCAATTTAATTACTAACCCAAATTCAAAAAACAATGGCAACAATTAAAAAAGCTGCTCCTAAAAAAGCGGCGCCTAAAAAGAAAGCTGCAGCTAAGAAAGCCGCTCCTAAAAAAGCTGCTGCTAAGAAAGCTGCTCCAAAGAAAAAAGTAGCTGCTAAGAAAGCTGCTCCTAAAAAAGCCGCTGCTAAGAAAGCTGCTCCAAAGAAAAAAGCTGCTGCTAAGAAAGCTGCTCCTAAAAAAGCCGCTGCTAAGAAAGCTGCTCCAAAGAAAGCTGCTGCTAAGAAAGCCGCTCCTAAAAAAGCTGCTGCTAAGAAAGCTGCTCCAAAGAAAAAAGCTGCTGCTAAAAAACCAGCTGCTAAAAAACCTGCTGCTAAGAAGCCTGCCGCTAAAAAACCTGCTGCTAAAAAACCTGCTGCTAAGAAAAAAGCACCAGCTCCAGCACCAGCTGCGCCTGCATCTCCAGCAATGTAAAATTGGATTTACAACCGTAGTTATAAAAGATCCTGGCAAATGCCGGGATCTTTTTTTTATACCCACTCCCCATATCCCCCAACAAAAAGCTAATTTCATAATTACATTTTCCCGGGTTAGCTTTGAGGCCACCTGCTGAAAGCTAACTGCTCCAGCTAAAAGCATATCATCTAATGGACAACAGTACTATTGCAGATAATTTTTCCCTGCTATCCAAATTAATGGACATTCACGGCGAGAATAGTTTTAAAGCCAAATCTTTTGCCAACGCAGCATTTACCGTTGATAAACTACCGGTACAATTGAAAGACACGGCACCGGAAGATATCTTCCGCATTAAAGGTATTGGTGAATCTACGGGCAAAAGCATACAGGAAATGTTGCAAACCAATCACTTTGCCCTACTCGACACTTATTTGCAGATAACCCCTCCCGGAATACTGGAGATCATGAAAATAAAGGGCCTGGGGCCCAAAAAGATTGCCACTATCTGGAAAGAGCTGGAAATTGAAAGCATGGGGGAACTGCTCTACGCCTGTAATGAAAACCGCCTGTTATTACTCAAAGGCTTTGGTGAAAAAACCCAGGAAAGTGTCAGGCAAAATATTGAGTTCTATCTTTCCAATAAGGCCCGCTTTCTCTATGCTGAGGTAGAAACCTTTGCGCTTACCTTAGCACAAACACTGCAATCCGCCTTCGCTCCTGCTCCGGTAGCCCTCACGGGGAAATTCCGCAGGAATGAAATTATCATTGATGAAGTGGAACTGGTAATAGGCATGCCGCTGGAGGCGATACAATCTTACCTCGCTACCTTACCCGACTTTCATTTACTGGAAACCACAGACAACACCTCATTATGGCAGCAGGCACAGCAGGCCAAAGTGAAAATTTATGCCTGCAGCCCGGCTGATTTTGCAGCTACCCTTTTTACTACTACCGGATCTGAAGACTTTCTGAAGCAATTTTATGCTGCAGGTGGAGAGCAACACATAGCTCAGAGCGAAACTGAAGCAGCTATCTTTGAGAAAGCAGGTATGCAATATATAGCTCCCTTCCTCCGCGAAGGTACGCAGGTCATAGTCCAGGCTCGCCAGCACCAGCTTCCCACACTCATTACAACTGCGGATATTAAAGGGATTATTCACTCCCATAGCCAGTGGAGCGATGGGTTGTTTTCTCTCGAAGAAATGGCCATAGCAGCTAAAGCACAAGGATTTGAATACCTGGTCATCAGTGATCACTCTAAATCCGCTTTTTATGCCAATGGATTAAGTGTGGAAAGGATAGCAGCACAACATGAACAGATCGCGCTGCTCAATCAGCAACTGGCCCCTTTCCGCATTTTTAAAAGCATAGAGGCCGATATCCTCAATGACGGGACATTGGATTATCCTGATGAAATCCTGGCTTCTTTCGACCTCGTTATTGCCTCCGTCCATTCAAATCTGAAGATGAGTGAGGAAAAAGCCATGTCCCGCCTGTTAAAGGCAGTAGAAAATCCTTACACCACTATACTCGGACATATGACCGGCCGTTTGCTTTTAAGCAGAAACGGTTACCCGGTCAATCATCAGCAGATCATAGATGCCTGCGCACAACATCAGGTAGTTATTGAACTGAATGCCCATCCCCGGCGTTTAGATATTGACTGGCAATGGATACCTTATGCCCTGGAAAAGAATGTACTGATTTCCGTTGATCCGGATGCACACAGTATTGAGGGATACAAGGATATACGTTTTGGGACCCTCGCCGCGCAAAAAGGAGGTGTTACCAGCAAAAATAACCTAAGCAGTTATTCACTTCCCATGTTTGAAACATTTATACAACAACGAAAGCAACTGAAAAATATCTGATATGCTGCTGCTCCTTGCACTCGCCATTGCTCCGGGATTAGCTATATGCCTGTTCATTTACGCTATGGATAAATACGATAAGGAACCTTTAGGCTTGCTGATCCGTAGCTTTTTGCTGGGAATATTATGTGTTTGCTTTCCTTTAGTAATACAATTCCTGGCTATGAGTGCCGGATTACGGGAAAATCCGGGTTCAATAGCAGGCACCGCAATATTTGCCTATGCTGTAGTAGGCTTATCAGAAGAATTAGGCAAATTTCTGGTACTGCGGTATTATGCATATCCCAAACCAGCATTTAACGAACCTTACGATGGTATTGTTTATGCTGTTATGGTAGGGATGGGATTTGCTACAGCTGAAAATATCGTGTATGTATTGCAGTACGGAGTAGGTACCGGTATAGCACGCATGTTCCTTTCTGTACCTGCACATGCTACTTTTGCAATACTGATGGGACATTATGCAGGCCTGGCTAAATTCAAACCCGGACAAAGTGGCACTTACCTCTTTTATGGCTTATTCCTTGCTGTGTTTTTCCACGGTACCTTTGATTTTTTCCTTTTCCTGGGTAACAATTTATTATTACTGGGAGGATCACTTGTTTCTTTATACATAGGGATAAGATTATCCGTTACAGCAGTCAAAAAACACCGCGCATTATCCCGGAGCTTGTATGAATCCGATTATTTCAACAATATACAGGAATAGCTTTTATTAAAACAACTGAAAATGAAACTCATTTATATATATGATCCCATTTGTGGCTGGTGTTATGGTTTTACACCGGTAATACAACAACTACAGCAACAATACGCCGGGAAAATGGATTTTGAAATTCTTTCCGGGGGTATGCTCACAGGAGATAACCGGCGCCCGGCCTCTTCTATGCATGCGTATATACTACAGGCACATACACGGGTTGAAGAAACTACCGGGGTTAAATTCGGAGCACCATTTCTTCATCAATTCCTCGCATCGCAGGAAATCATGGATTCTGTGAAACCCAGTGTGGCCCTCACTGTTTTCAAACAATACCAACCGGACAAAGCCATTGATTTTGCACATGATATGCAGGTAGCACTAAATTATGAAGGTATCAGCCTGAATAATAACGCGATATACGAACAACTTGCCACCAAATACCATATTCCTGCTGCCGAATTTGTTGCGAAAATGGCGGATGAACATAACCGCTACGCCACACAACAGGAGTTTCAAATGGTACAACAATGGGGAATTACCGGATTTCCGGCTGCAATATTAGATACCGGGAAACAACTGTATATGATTGCAAAGGGATACACCCCCTTAGCGCGTTTACAGGAGGTTATTGAAAAAATAAAATCAGAAGAAGCAGCGACCCAACAGGAGTAACAATTAATTTAGGATAAAAGATGTATAGTATCAAGGCAGCTACCACAACGGAGATTCCAATTATTCAGACACTTGTAGAACAGATCTGGCGACCTACCTACCAATCGCTGCTCACACCCGGGCAGATTGATTATATGATTGATATGATGTATAGTATCCCCTCTCTGCTGCGGCAGATGAATGAGTTACAGCATCAGTATATCTTGTTGTATGATGAAGCAATCCCTATCGGATATGCATCCTATAGCCCCACTGATAAAGCAGGCATCTTTAAATTGCATAAAATATACCTGCACATGTCCTACCAGGGAAAAGGAATAGGTAAGCTGTTGCTGAATGGTGTAATAGAAAACGTGAAAGCGCTGAATGCACATATACTGGAACTGGATGTAAACAGAGACAATAAAGCCCGTTTGTTCTACGAAAAACAAGGATTCACCGTTTATAAAGAAAAAGATACAGACATCGGTGGCGGTTATATGATGAATGATTACGTAATGCGCAAACCACTGTAATTACATAAACTAATAAAAATAGCCTGGCAAGAAATACCAGGCTGTTTCCCAAGTTAACCATTAAAAGACACAACTATTTCCAAGTAATTTCAGTATAGTATATCCGGTAAATAACTCTCGAAAGCAATAACACGGGCATATATTTCACTCGTGTTTAATATTACATACGTCGATTATATACGTATGGATTTAAACGTTACCCCTTTTTTCTCCCTCCACTTAATTTAAAAAAACTTTACCTTATATATAATTGATTTTAAATTATTTACATATTAATTTCAGTCAAAAATAGACGCATTAACATCGAATTAACTAAATTATCAACAACAATTATTAGCTTTCGCCCGAATATCATTGCATCCTATTAATGCCATACGTCCTTGAAATAGACCTTGAGTACCGAAGCCTTCCCTCGGTTATGCCGGACTGCCAGCTAATAGAGCAATATTATCAATTTACAAAGCCCTAAAATATTGCCAGGTATGAGTAATATAGATGATGCCTTTAAGTTATCCGAACTAAAATCAGGTAGCATCAAAGCCTATGAATACTTTTTCATGAAGTATTACAAGCCGCTATGCTATAGAGCCTACCTTACCCTGAATAATATGAGGGAAGCAGAGGAGCTGGTACAGTGCGTTCTGATACAAGTATGGCAAAAGAAACAGTATCACCATATAGAACAATCCGTAGGAGGATTCTTTTTCCGCCTGGTGCATGAGAAATGTGCCAGTCTGGAAAAAAGTAAAACGGCACCTGATAAAAACACCATTCATCCACTAGCCGTTGTACCAGAAAAGAACAATACGCAATCTTTAACACAGGAGGAACAAAGAAGGCGACAGTTACTGGATACTTTACATCACTTGCCTACTGAGCAACTGGAAAATCTGGTATGCAATGAAGAACAACTTCGCCTGAGGTCTATTTAACATTTAATCCTAACGCTTTCTCCCATGAAATACAATCAAGAACATATATTTCAACTTATACTGGAAAAAGTGCTGAACAGCATTTCAGAGGATGACGATCGTTATCTTAAAAGGGTAATGGCTAAACATCATCATATCAGGGATTGCTGGATCGATCTTGAAAATGCACGCAGGGTAACAGATGATGCTATTGTAGAAGATATTGATAATGAGCTGGCCTGGAGTAAAGTGGTGGCCATTTTAAATGAAGAAAACCAGGAACAGCAGGTAATGCCTCCAATGCCTGTTACCGTTTCCTCTCACGGCTGGTGGTGGGCTGCGGCTGCCACTGTCCTCACGATTGTTACCAGTGGCTACCTGATCCGGCAACATTACGCACATCAGCAGCCAAAAATTGCGGTAGTAGTGCCAGCTGCCCAACAATTACCCAATAATAGTGCGGGTAATCTGTTAAGTAATGCTGAACCCACTATCACAAACCCTCCGGCTGGCGACACAATGCTTCACATGGTACTTCCTGCCGTAACAGACAGCGTTTATGCGGCAGTGAAAAAGGATAGTACCGGCATACTACTGGCTAAAGCAGCACCGGAAGAAGACATGGAAAACACAGTAGTCCAATGGAATACCCTTACAGTACCAGCTAAAATAGATTATAAAATAGAACTACCAGATGGAACTGAAGTACATCTAAATGCTGCATCTACCCTACGCTTCCCTTTTATATTCACAGGTAAAACCAGGGAAGTATATCTGGAAGGTGAGGCATTTTTTACAGTGGCACACAATCCTGAAAAACCATTTATAGTGCATACAGGCAGCACTTCTGTAAAAGCCCTGGGTACTGCTTTTAACGTAAACACCTATGAACCGGGCCAGATCACAACTTCCCTGGTACAAGGTTCCGTTATAACGGATGTTGGCGACAGCCTGGATGTTGTACTTAAACCTGGCTATCAGGCAATCTATAAAACAGGAGAACGGTTTAAAGTAGAGAAATTTAATGAAGAAGCTACGCTTTCCTGGAGAAATGGAATCTATACTTTTGAGCAGGAAACATTACATCAGCTGGACCCTATTATTCGCAGATGGTTTGGATTGAAAGTAGCATTTGATACACCTGCCCTGTCTGAAAAACAATTTTCGGGCAGTATTCTGAGGGATAAACCTGTAGGAGAGTTTCTTGATGAGTTAATAAAGAAGAATAAGAACATGGAATACTATATTCTGGAAGGTACCATTCATTTCAGAACACCTATTTCACACGCAGGCTAATTACCCTATTTATTCCTGAACGTACAAAAAAGGACCGGCTAAAAAGAACATCCATTTTCCGATGTACTTTTTAGCCGGTCTTCTTCATGTTATAAATACAGCCGCAGGCAACTATATTATTTCGTATGTTTTACTTAGCAGTTATAATAGGCTCGCCATTATCATTACCATCATCATGTATAACAGCAACCGCAGTATTTAATTTAGCGTCCGGCGTTATCCTCAATAAACCGGTATTAGGTGCAGCTGTAACCTGTTTCAATTTCACTACCACTGTAGCATCTGCCGCTTTTACATGATCATTTACCAAAGCTACCTGGATCTGTGCTTCACTGAATGCACAATCACCTGTGATTTTCACCCTGTCTCCGTTCATAATTACATAATTCTTACCAAGCGTTGCTGTACTGGAAGAATCTATGCCAAAAAAGATATTGATATCACTACCTGTACAATTAGTCAGAATGGATTGGTCTGTAGCTTTTACCAGCATACATTTAAACATACTTACAGGGGCTGTACCAGATTCATTGGCATCTGTAAGCTTTACCAGGCTCACATAAGCTGCCTGATCATCAATATACTGTGTAGCTGATATTGAGTTTACATCACCGGTATAACCAATTATGGCTTCATTCTCTGCCTTTATTTCACTTAATACCAGTACAATAGATTCTGCCAGTTCAAAATTGTTATCATCCTTCACCTTCACTGCCAGACTTGCGGTAGAGGCACCATTTTCGATGATAAAGGGTGTTTTTGTACTGTTATAAAAATCTACTCCCGGCAAACCGGTGCCATTTCCATATTTATAGGTAAGCCTGATGGGTTTTCCAGTAGCATTAATCAATGGTGTATTATCCCTCTTAAACAATCCAGCAGTAAATATCACATCAGTTGCTGGTTCTGCTCCATTGATACCACCGGTGAATTTAACGATAGCTGGCTGATCCAGGATAGCTACCTGCCCGTTTGCTTTAGTCAGATGTAATCCTGAGGCATCCATTAATTCTATATGAAAAGACTCCTTACCCTCCAATTGGTTATCACTTCTGATAGGCACCTGGATGGTCCTGGAAATGATAGCTCCTGTAGCAAAATCTGATGGAACAAATGAGATAGTGCCTTCAGTGGCTTCAAAGTCAGCATTGCCAGCGCCGTCTTTCTGTGAAACAGATTTGTAACGCACATTTACCGGTGTACGAACTCCATTATTCCTTAAAAAACCAGACAGGGTAATAGTCAAGGTAGCATTGGCAATACCATTAAGTGGTTCTGTTACTACTATATCATTTATTGCTACTCCATGGCTTATTTTCATAATACGGTTGCCATCTTCCTCTCCTCCTCCGGCAGCCAGAATTTCACCAGCCGGACTCATTAGCAGTGCAGATAAAGCCGTTTTAGTATCATATTTACCCAATTGTTTGTCAAACATCTGCTGTCCATCCGGGCCTAACTTTACAATACGATAACCATCTTTTGCCACTACACAGATTTCATCATCCTCTGTTAATAATAAATGCTGAAAAACAGAACCGGTATTCTTATTGATTACTTCTGTACCATCCGGTAACAACTTTACTATTTTGCCCGTATTATTCGTCAGATTACCACCCGCAGCAACTACCTTCCCATTTCTTCCTACTTCCAACGCAAATAAGGCAGCATCCGTTTCTTTATTAAACAACTCTGTACCATCCGGACGCAGCTTTACAATCCGCCCTTTATCCTTTTCCTCTGCGCATGCAAATATCTGTCCCAGATCATTTATTTTCATTGCATTAAACTTACCATCTACCGTGCTGTATTCCTTATCGAATACTACCTGACCATCCACATTCAACTTAGTAATACGGCTGGCATTACCTGTACCATAAGCTCCTCCACCCATAGCGAGTAAAGATCCATCTTCCAGCAGCAGCATCTTTTCAAAAACAGCGCCCGGCTTACCAAAAGAAAGTTCGTATTGCTTTTCTCCTTTTTCATTAATTTTTACTACAAAGGCTTTGCCTTGCCCATTTCCAACATCTCCTCCTACTGCTACGATACTTTCATCTTCATCCAGGATAACATTCGTAAATACATTGTGTGCACCAAATCCCTTATCAAAAAGAACCTTTCCATCAGGAGCAAATTTTACAATACGTGCCTGTGCCGGCTTACTGCCATCCACCCCTACTGCCACATAATTACCATGCCTGTCTGCTACCACTTTTGTAAAATATCCTCCCTGCCCGTTACCAATACTCTTATCAAACAATACTTCACCGGTGTTATTTAAGCGGGTAATTCTCGTATTACCATAGGCAATAGTTCCTCCTCCCACTGCCACAACTTCTCCTTTGGGTAATAATAAGAGGTCCTGATAAGCCACCAATCCTCCTTTGTTCAGCTTGGTATTATAAATAACATTTCCCGTGGCAGATAATTTGGTAATACAACCATTGTCTGCACCACCACCAATCGCCACAATAGTATTGTTTTCAGCAATTACCAATTTGCGGTACTGATTCTTGGGGGGTCCAAAACTTTTGTTAAATACTACAGGCATTTCCTGGGCATTGGCATGTGCACTCACTACCAGCAACAGGCATAACGACACAATCTTGTTCATTGCTATTACTTTTGATATACGCTAAAAATTAACTCTAAAAGATATTTCTGTCTGACAATATTTTTATTTCACAACGCCTGTTAATCCCCACATTCCTTTCCGGCAAACTTTCTTTGCTTACCGGACGTGATGCTCCGTAGTAATTTATTTTAATCCTGTTGACATATACTCCTCTGCTTTTCAAACAAGCCCTGATATAGGCAGCACGATTCTTTGATAAAGCCAGTTCTCCCTGTTCTCTGCCTTTAATATCAGCATGGCCGTTGATGACAATAGTTTGATTGGTATGCATTTTCCAGATACGGAAAATGGAATCAATTTTATACCATTCCTTGTCTTGCGGCACTACCGCATTTCTATCGAAATAGATAATATCCGGTACGCTCGCTATCGTGTCCGATGAAAAGCTACTTGCTACATTATTTTCTTTGGCTGCATTATCAGTGTAACTGATCTCCTCCCTGCTGTCTGTTATGTTATCCATTACAGGCTCCACTATCTCTTCCTGTGGAACTGAAAGCCCAAGTTGGTCAAGCCTTGTCTTCTTCAGATCTACTAAATAAATACGATCGTTGTCATGCCCCCCAGTACGGTCGGACGTAAAGTATAGCAGCCAATTTGTAGCATCCAGTACCGGGTTAAGATCATCTGCCTGTGTATTAATGGGATAAGGTAAGTGAACAGGGGCAACATCAGGCTGATCTGTGTTAAATAGGAATATATCCAATCCGCCGAAGCCAGATAATCCGCTGGAAGAAAAGAAAAGCTTGTTGTTGTGTATAAAGGGATATAACTCATTGCCGCTCGTATTTACCTCCGGCCCCATATTTACCGGCTTTTGCCACTTTTGGGCTTCCCTATCCCAGTCAGCATAATAAATATCCGTGCCCCCATAACCACCTGCCATGTCAGATACAAAGTAAAGACGCTGTCCATTTTCTGTAACAGCAGGATGCAGGAAGGAATAACTGTCCCCATTTTTTATCAGTTTTATCCCCCCTGATTTGCTCCAGCTATTATTTCCGGACTCATGGGCCGCAAACTGAAGAAGGGTGCCTGTTTTGCTGTTAAACAAGGAGTTCTGCTCAATCTTAACCATGCTCACCGGATTTACGGTATATATCACTTTCTTCCCGTTATCATAGTAAGTTGCCGGTCCTACCTGGGGCACTCCTTTAATCCCATCAGCAAAAGGTGCAATGCCATGCTCTGTAATAATAAATGATTTCGCATTTGCAGAAAAAGAAGAAGTCCCTTTCTTAAGCTCATTGGAAAGGAAAATAACCTGCTTCCGGTAAAGTGACATCCCATATTGATATCCCCCCATATTAACCGGCAAACTATCGATCTTTACTTTAGCTATGGAATCCTGGTTGAAATTTTGATAATTCCCCGTTAAAGATGACTGCAGATTTTTAAACTTGATATCATCCTTTAGTTCAGATTCGTACAGGGTGCCTATTTTTCTCGCTTCATCCACCTGCCCGGTACGCTTTAACACATCCATACAATTCGTTACATCGGTGGGCAATATATCCGGACCAGGTGTATGTAGTACTTCATCATACAAGCTGACAGACTTCTCAAACTGCCTGGTATCTACATAAATTCGTGCCAGTTGCAGTTTTGCCCGCCTGGCCAGGTTCGTGTTCCCTCCTCCATTGTTAAGCACAGCGATGCATAGTGAAATAGCCTTTTCATATTCTCTGCTATTATATAACCGTTCTGCCCGCTTCACTTTCGATAAATCACTTAATGATCCACCCTTTCTATGTTCCTTCATTACTCCACATGAAATAAACAAGAGCACCGTACCAGCTAAAAACAAACGACACAACGTACTTTCTGATCTTCTATGTCCCATTATTGATATCCTGTTGATAATTCTCTTAAAAATAACGCGGTGCTACCTCTTTCCATTTCTTCCATGCAAACCTGTAATTAAGCATCACCTCATGCGATGCTGCCTGTGCTCCCTTTAAATTGGAAGAAGTAGGTGTATCGTAAGAATACCCTATCTGAAAGTTTTTGCTTACCTGTACCTGTACTAAACCTGTTATTGTTTTTTCAGTACGCCAGGAAGCCCCTAACCAGAGAATATTCTTCAATAATACATTGGCATTAATATCGGCTTGTAACCCTGCACCCTGTACTGCTCTTAGTAACAAATTAGGTTTCAGCTTTACATTTTCATTTATCTTAACCAGATAACCTGTTTGTAAGTAATAATGTGATTTATGTTTTACCTTTTCCGCTTTCTTGCCCAGATCAAAGCTTTGGAAAACAGGAGATGACAACCCTATATAAAATTTCTCTGTGAATATCATAAATCCAAAACCTACATCTGTTTTCCAATAATTCAGATTCTGTGCAAAAGCCGGATCTGTACTATTCAACCGGCTATTATTCTCCCGGTATTGCGACATTCCCCCTTTCAACCCCAATGCCAGATAAAGTTTTTCATCCAGTTTCACTCTTTGTGAAATATGGAAATTCAAACCTGTTTGAGAGTGTACTGTGATCTTCTCACTCATCAGGGAAAATCCCAAACTGGTATTGGTAGCTTTCAAAGGAGTATAAAATGAAAAAGAAATGGTTTGCGGGGCGCCTTCGATACCCACCCATTGATTGCGGCCTACTGCGGTAAGACTGGAAGATTCGTCCATGGAAGGATAAGCAGGATTAATCACCATGCCGTTAAACATATACTGTGAATAAATAGGATCCTGCTGCGCCTGCGCAGACTGATAGTAGCAACAGCTTATGATAATAGCCACTAAAGCTTTAACTAATTGCTTCTTCATAGGCGTAAAACTTAAATAGTAAATACCATACAATCATGCAATAAATAATGAACAGGGTTTATCGCTTCAGTACTATAAATCCGGTAAACCGGTGTTTCTTCCCACTACGGTCCTGGATATTTACAATATAGAAGTAGGAACCATCGGGCACATCTCCACCTGAACTAATACCTGTATTGGCGCGTCCCTTAAAAACATTTGCTCTATTGTCATATCCATTGATTTTAAATACTGTTCCTCCCCAGCGGTTAAATATGACCACATCATTCACAGGATACTTTTCAATTTGCTCTATCATCAGGAAATCATTGCCTACCCCATCTCCATTAGGCGACATATCCGGCCGTACATGCACTTTAGGCGGACTATTATCTATCGGATTGTCAATGATGTTTAATATGGCTTCTGCCGGCACTTCAAATTCCCAGTTTACCGATGACAGCGAAGAACTGGCTTTGTCTAATCTCACAAGCACTGTTTCAGTTTCTTCTTTAATCTCATCTTCTATCGGTACCACCTCTATCATTCCTTCATTTTTACCAGCAGGAATAATAATACTCCCTGGTAAGGCCATATAATCAACCCCTGATGTGGCCGTACCTGATACGATATAATTTACCACTACATCCTCAGCCGTTGTAATCCGGTCATCCGTAAATTTCACAATAAATGCGCCCGCTATATCAGGCTCCTGAGCGTCTTTTTTCTTTGTAATCTTTATCTTCCGCTGAGCAATCTTTTCTTCAGCCGTGCCAGCTTCATCATCACGCACCAAAATATTAACCACATCCTGCGGGTTGACTTTCAGGGTATACGCTTTTCCCTGTATAGTAACCTGAGCGTCCTTCACTGCAACAGTGATGGTCTTATCCCCTTCTATTATATAATTATCCACAATCCTGATAGGAACTGCTGCACTATTCTTACCTGCAGGTATAACCACTTCCGTTGCAAGCGGGGTAATATTGGCAAATCCAGACAGATCATTTATCAACAGCGTTACCTTTACATCCTGTGGTGCTACCCTGTCTGCGGCCAGCTTAACTATAAATCCACCATCAGTAGCCGGCTCTGCTGCGTCTGCTGTTTTCTCCAACAACACTTGCATCATTCCCGGCCCCGGTATAGTTACTGCTCCTGGTTTGCTGATAGTAAACGTAGCTGGTACAGCGGTGCCTAACAATTGTAATACTTCGTCATCCTTAGGTACATCATCCGGCTTAATAAGTAGCCTGAATGTTATATCAGATTTCCCCGCAGGTAATGTGATACTTCCAGGTACCAGCTCATATCCTGCGGCATCCAATGTAGAGGAGGCCTCCCTGTCAATTTTAATCTGTATATCCTCTGTTGAAGTAATGAGTGGGTTTTCAAAACCTATTATTACCTTAGACTCGCTCCCCCTATGCAAAACAGTAGAGTCAATTTTCATTGTCAATTTCAAATTGCCAGGATCCTTTCCTGTAGCATCATCAATATAAATATCCAGACTATCCAATACTATCCCAGGGAAATTAGTCACCATACCTGTCAACCTCAATAACTGACGGCTATCCAGGATATTGTTGGATCTGGCTTTCACTTCAAATTCATAATATCCTGACGCTGATGTAATATCAAACTCCGACGGAATAATGTCGTACTTATCGTTTTTAGCAACAGACAGTACACTGCTGTTGATCTTTACATGCACCGTCTTGTTGGCTACTGCTCCTCCTGCAAAAGCAGCCCTGACCTTGTAACTCTTTCCTTCTAATACACTATTACCAGATGTTACGCCAGTAAGTACCACTTTTCCTGTCGTAAGCCCCTTGATAGTAAGTTTAACAGAATCTTCCTTAAAGTGATTAGCTCTGGCTACAACAACAAGTGTTTCATCATCTCCTAAAACATTACTGCCAATGGCTTTTATTTCATTCAGCGTTACTGACTGTTTGTTTTTCGCTATTATGTATGTACCAGGGATAATAGTATGCCTTGCAGTAGCGGCAGTAGAACTTAATCCTTTGGTAATAACAACAGGAATATCATATCCTGCTTTAAGCCCTCCTGGCAGACTAAGTTTTATAGTAGCCCCGGTAGCAGCCCCACCTACAATTTCTTTGCTGGTTGGATCCACCGTAATATCAAAAGCCATGTTGGACACATAGTCCTTATCCTTTACGGTAATAGTAGCTTCTCCAAATACCAGTCCCGGAAGACTGGTAGAAGTACCTGTCAGTTTTAATTCACGGGTAGCCGGGCCGGTCAGTACTCCATCATCCTTAATGGTGATTTGTACGGTAACCGTACCACCATTATTAATCACCGGCGGGGTGGAGATAATATAGTCTGATGTAGTAAAGGTAGAACCAGTAACTGGCACCACACTGATGTTGATCGGAATAGCCGTAGTAACACCTGCTGGTAAGCTGAATGTCACATCATATGCCGTTCCTTCTACCATCTCTGCACTGCTGGTAGCAATGCTGATATTTTTATTGTCAGCATTTAAGCTGGTAGTATCTGTTATGGTACAGCTTGCCGGAGTAATGGTATACCCAGTAGCAGTACCATCTAATTGTAACGTTTTTGTAGGTTTAAATACCCTGTCGGAGGCAGCCGTGATAAAATCAGTCAACACCGTATCCCGCTTACCGGCAGGTAACTTCACCGTGGTGGAAGCCAGCGTATAATCACCTGGGGTGTTGGCTGTAGAGTTACCCACATTACGACTCAGTAAGATGTTGATATCTGTAGTGGCGGATACGTTATTGTTAAAGCTGATTTTAAGATCGCTCTTCTCTCCTTCTTTTAATGGCGTATTCAACACTTCCAACGTCAATGCATTATTACCCGGCAAACTGGCAGTGCCATCTTTGATCAGCAGTGCTACAGAATCTTTTTTGAAACCAGTGGCCTCGGCTATAACTACAATATTTGCATCATTATTCAGGATGTTATCCACATTAGCTTTGATAACCGGGATGGTTACAGAGAAAGCATCTTTGGCAATGGTATAATTTCCGGGTACCGTGGTATGACGGCTATTTGCTGCCTGGGAGCTCAATCCTTTGCTGATCGTTACCGGAATAGCATAACCCGCTTTCAGGCCGTTAGGTAAAGTCAGCGTAATAGCTGCACCAGTGGAAGCACCTTCTACAATTTCTTTACTGGCTGGGTCCACCGTAATATCAAAAGCCATGTTAGGGGCATAGTCCTTGTCTTTTACGGTAATAGTAGCTTCTCCAAATACCAGCCCCGGAAGACTGGTAGAAGTACCTGTCAGTTTTAATTCACGGGTAGCCGGGCCGGTCAGTACTCCATCATCCTTAATGGTGATTTGTACGGTAACCGTACCACCATTATTAATCACCGGCGGGGTGGAGATAATATAGTCTGATGTAGTAAAGGTAGAACCAGTAACTGGCACCACACTGATGTTGATCGGAATAGCCGTAGTAACACCTGCTGGTAAGCTGAATGTCACATCATATGCCGTTCCTTCTACCATCTCTGCACTGCTGGTAGCAATGCTGATATTTTTATTGTCAGCATTTAAGCTGGTAGTATCTGTTATGGTACAGCTTGCCGGAGTAATGGTATACCCGGTAGCAGTACCATCTAATTGTAACGTTTTTGTAGGCTTAAATACCCTGTCGGAAGTAGCGGTGATAAAATCAGTCAGCACCGTATCCCGCTTACCGGCAGGCAACTTCACCGTGGTGGAAGCCAGCGTATAATCACCCGGGGTGTTGGCTGTAGAGTTACCCACATTACGGCTCAGTAAGATGTTAATATCTGTAGTGGTAGATACGTTATTATTAAAGCTGATTTTAAGATCGCTCTTCTCTCCTTCTTTTAAGGGGGTATTCAATACTTCCAGTGTCAGGGCTTTATTGGCTGGTACGCTGGCGGTACCATCTTTGATCAGCAGTGCTACGGAGTCTTTCTTGAATCCGGTAGCTTC